>CAZDYZ010000406.1:0-3331 GCA_964509525.1 uncultured Acidobacteriaceae bacterium | reverse complement strand
GCGTTCGCAAACTGCGGCTGCCGAATCCGCAGCTGCAGGTACTCAAGAAAAGCCTGACGTGCTTCCTGGTCCAGAACATAGTTCTGCTGGTTCAACATGAGTTCAGCAATTGTGATCAATTCCTCCATGCTGTAATCCGGGAAAGTGATGTGGTGTGCTATGCGAGAGCGAAATCCCGGATTGTACTGGAAGAAAGTTTCCATGCGGTTTTGATAGCCGGCCAGAATAACGACCAGGTCCTCACGCCGGTTCTCCATCACCTGCAGCAACACCTCTATCGCTTCTTGACCATAGTCGCGCTCATTTTCGGGCCGGTAGAGGTAATAGGCCTCGTCGATAAACAGGACACCACCCATCGCCTTTTTCAGAACTTCCTTCGTCTTAGGGGCCGTATGACCCACATACTGACCTACAAGGTCGTCACGTGTCGCCACCACGAGATGGCCGCGGCGTATGTACCCCAGATGATGCAGTATCTTCGCCATTCGCATTGCGACCGTGGTCTTGCCTGTACCAGGATGCCCGGTGAAGGACATGTGCAGGGTCGGATTTTCGCTTGTCAATCCTGCCTGCTTTCGCAAACGTGCCACGAGAAGAAGCGAGGCGATCTGCCGGACATAAGCCTTCACCGGCTTCAGACCAACCAGTTCGTGGTCCAGTTCATCCAGAATTTCTTCCAAGTTGGAATTGCGATGGGCAGCGCTGATATCCACCAAATCGCCCTGCAACTCTGGAGCGCCGGTTTCCTGAGACACCTGGGAATTGGGAATCGTTTCTGTATCAAGTCTCTGCATGGTGTTATCGCGGTTGTCTCTTGCTGCCAACCCGGGCTGTGACTAGTCCAGACTCTGAGATCGGGCCTTGGAGTGGAGGGTGTATTGAATGCGGCGATCCTGGCCTTCGGTACGTTCCAGGTAAAACCCTGGCTCTTGTCTGGGCCGGTTCACAAGGAAGCTGAGCATCGTGGTCTGACGTCCCTTAGTGCGGTCATAGCCGTTCACCTTGATGTAGTGCTGGGGGAAGGCTTCGCGGCACGCTGTGATTTCAGCCATAGGAACGTCGGGATTCGTGACGTCGAACATCGGCAGCTTCCACATGTCCCAATACGAGTTCCGGGGATGGGGATCATCGGTGTACTCGATGGAGATAGCCCACCCATTGTCGAGGCAATATCTGATTTGCAACTTCAGCCCATCTTCGGTGAAGTCAGGTAGGTAAGAAAATGTTCCTTGGGTGATTCGCATTTTCATCTCCCTTTCCAAATTGCTGTCTGGTTTAAACGGTAAGTGTGCCGATCGCATCCGGTACATCAGTTGACTCGAAGTCATAGGTCACGTTTTTCCATACCTCGAGGGCCTTGCGCAGCTCTGGCGACCAACGGGCAGCCTTATTCAGGATCTCTGGGCCTTCACTAAGGAAGTCGCGGCCTTCGTTGCGGGCCTGGATCATTGCCTCTACCGCGACGCGATTGGCGGTAGCGCCTTCAGCAATGCCGTCCGGGTGTCCGATCGTGCCGCCGCCAAACTGAAGCACCACGTCCTCGCCCAGGAAATGCAGTAACTGATGCATCTGGCCCGCGTGGATGCCGCCAGAAGCTACTGGCATGACCGCGGGCAGAGACGCCCAGTCCTGTTCGAAATAAAGACCTTGTGAGCTGTCCGGCTCCAGCATGTTGGCACGTAAGGTGTTGTAGTACCCACGGATAGCGTTGGGGTCGCCCTCGAGCTTGCCCACTACAGTGCCGGCGTGAATGTGGTCCACGCCCGCCAGACGCATCCACTTGGCGATAACGCGAAAGTTCACGCCGTGGGCTTTTTGTCGCGTGTAGGTGCCGTGTCCCGCCCGGTGCAGGTGCAGGATCACGCCGTTGCGGCGGGCCCATTTGGACATGGACTGAATGGCCGTGTAGCCAACCGTGAGGTCGATCATGACAATCACGCTGCCTAGTTCCCTGGCGAAATCTGCCCTTTCATACATCTCTTCCATCGTCCCGGCAGTCACATTCAGATAGTGTCCCTTGATCTCGCCAGTGGCACCAGTGGCACGGTTCACCGCTTCCATACAGAACAGATATCGATCACGCCAGCGCATGAATGGTTGGCTATTGATGTTCTCGTCGTCTTTGGTAAAGTCCAGGCCCCCGCGCAGAGCCTCATAGACCACGCGGCCATAGTTCCGGGCAGAAAGGCCCAGCTTGGGCTTGACCGTGGCCCCCAGAAGCGGACGACCGAATTTATTCAGGTACTCGCGCTCCATCACGATTCCGTGAGGGGGGCCCTGAAAGGTCTTCGCGTAGTGCGACGGAATCCGCATGTCTTCCAGACGCAAAGACTTCAGTGCCTTGAACCCGAAGACGTTGCCAATGATTGAAGAGGTGAGGTTGGCAATTGAGCCTTCCTCGAAAAGGTCAAGGTCATAGGCAATGTAGGCTATGTATTGATCTGTTCCAGGAACAGGTTCGACCCGATAACACTTAGCTTGGTAACGTTCGAAAGGGGTCAGACGATCGGTCCATACCACGGTCCAGGTGGCGGTGGAAGACTCACCCGCAACCGCCGCTGCAGCTTCGACCGGTTCGACGCCTTCTTGTGGAACGAGACGGAATGCGCACAGAATATCGGTCGCTTTCGGCTCGTAGTCAGCGTCGTAATAGCCCATTTCCGCATAAGGCGTTACCCCCGCCGCCCAACGGCTTTTCTTCTCTACAGCATTGACACCTACCATCTCCGCTCCTTTTGGAATAACGTGGAATAGCTTAGCTGTCCCGTGTCTTGAGCTCGCGCACCAGGATCCTGCGTTAGGCTGATTCGTCGCTCCCGGAACGCCATCCTGATGGACCACGATCCAGAGACCTTAAACACTTTGTGCGCCCTCTATACCTGAGCAGAGCAGCCTCTGCTTCGAAGTTGTCCGTTACCACGAAAACCTGAAATCCGATCTGGTCTAGCGGGAAAGAAACTCGGTTCGATCTACGACGCTCCTCAACCTGCCATGGGAAACTCGAGATCGGAACAATCTGATGATGGGTCATCAACTTGATTGATTGACCCACTGATTCGATTACCGCGACGCAGATTATCTTCTTGGTGACGATGCTTCGGTCACCTTGCACCGAAACCAGACCTTATCGTTGTGCAGGACTTTCTGGATGTCGCACTCCGTAATAACTTCAGTGACATGCGCTAGCCCATCGCGCATGACATGCCCGACAGGTTTTCTGCCCCGGCCAAATGCGCCTAGCGTGCTCCTCCCGCACCGAGATCGAAGCTTCTCGCAACTATCGATCCCCCTAGGAGCAACTCGGCTGCCAAACCCCCGCACATAACCAAGC
>CAZDYZ010000405.1:0-2426 GCA_964509525.1 uncultured Acidobacteriaceae bacterium | reverse complement strand
CCTTCTTCATGCTCTCAAAGACGGTTTCGACCGCCATTTCGGCCTTGGTCTTAGTCACGCCGGTCTTGGTGACGACTTCGTTGATCAGGTCCAGTTTGATCACAGGTGTCTCCGCTATCTTCGGCCGCCGATAAGGCAGCTGGGGCGCAAGGCTTCACTAATTCTACCCGATCCGCGCGCGGGTTCCGCTACGTCTGCGCTTCGACTTCTAGTTAACAGTGATGCGCGCATCCTAGTGAAGCCTGCGCCCATTGTCAACCGGCAACTGCATTCCGTAAGATGACCTATTCGTCCGAGCGCTGCGGAAGCCCAACCCGGCCCCTGGGCCGCATCAAGGAGTTTCATGCCCATCAAGAGTGACCGCTGGATTCGCAAAATGGCCACCGAGCACGATATGATCAACCCCTTCTCGGAGAAGCAATTCCGCGAAGGCGTCATCTCCTACGGTCTCTCCTCCTATGGTTACGACCTGCGCGTCGCCGACGAGTTCAAGATCTTCACCAACGTCAACAGCACTGTCGTGGACCCGAAAAAGTTCGATGAACGCTCGCTGGTTAGTGTGGAGAGTGACGTCTGCATTGTGCCGCCAAACTCCTTCGCACTGGCACGTTCGGTGGAATACTTCAAGATTCCGCGCGACGTGCTGACCATCTGTGTCGGCAAGTCAACTTATGCGCGCTGCGGCGTCATCGTCAATGTAACGCCCTTCGAGCCCGAGTGGGAAGGCTTCGTCACCCTAGAGATCTCCAATACAACCCCCTTGCCCGCTCGGATCTACGCGAATGAAGGATTGTGCCAAATCCTGTTCTTCCAGTCCGACGAGCAATGCGAAACCAGCTACAAAGACAAGAGAGGTAAGTATCAGGGGCAGAAAGGAATTGTGCTTCCAAAGCTGTGAAGGGCTCCTCCCTCGTGACAAGGTTATGCTCTCTGTAACTGCAAGATCCGTTGTAGCAATCTGCAGCTTCGTCGAATTCGCCTCCGCCTAGCTAGTTTCTGCTGCAAAACTCGAAATCCCGCACCAAATCAGGAGCTCCGCACTGGTTAACATTATATTTCTTTTCTCTTGCATGTATGTACGTGTTGTGACATATATACGAACATGCATCGCAAATCTGAATCGCTCCCCGATGTCCAGCGTTGGTTTCAGTCCCATGCCGCCACCCTCTGGCCTGCCGCTCTGGGCTCCCTCAGCTTGCGCCGCAGCCGTTGCATCCGTAAGAATTGCAGCGCTTGTGCAAGCGGTGAAAAACATCCCAGTTGGGTCTTATCCGGCCATCTCCAGGGCAAACGCTTCTCCGTCTACGTGCCCGAATCTCGGGTCGCGGAAATTCAGCGTTGCTTGAAAAATGGCCGAGCGCTCCAGGAACTGCTCTACGCCTCGGCCCTGCGCTACGTGCAGGCTTTGAAACAAAGCGACATGTCCCAGCCATCCTAAGCTGGAGGTCCCGTCTCCATGTCTCGCGCCCCCGCCCCACAAGTCAGCTTTGCCGATTGGGAGTTGATGCACCAGGGATCAACGCTCGACCCTTTGCTGGCCGAGATCTCCGAGTTGCTCGACCTGGAAGAAGAAATAATCGAGAGGATCCGTCTGGATCTGGAACGCGGCTTGAAACGGCCCGCCATGGGACGCGGCGGCTTGACTCCGGCCCAAGTACTGCGCTCGCTGGTGTTAATGCGGGTAAAGTCCTGGCACTATCGCGAGCTGCGCGAACGGATCGCCGATGGTTATAGTCTGCGCCAGTTCACCCACTTTTATGCCCAGGCCGTCCCCCAGCACCACGCTTTCAATCGTGCCTTTAATCGGCTCACTCCGGAATCGCTGCGCTACATCAACCAGCTGATCGTGCAGACGGCGGTGGAGTTGGGACTGGAGGATGGTGACCGACTCAGAGTGGACACCACCGTCGTTCAAAGTGAGATTCATCATCCCACCGACAACACCTTGCTGGCCGATGCGGTCCGCGTCATCACCCGACTGGTTAAACGCCTGGGCGAAATTGTTCCTCCCGCTGTCAGCTGGTTCCATAATCGCAACCGCTCCGCCAAACGGCGCAGTCAAGAGATCCAACGCATGAGGGCGCACGACATAGGAATGGTATGCGGCTAAGGTGCGTTTGATTTTTTGTGTTATCCTACGGCATATAATGCCGTAGGATAGGATCCATGAAAATCGCCCCTGAGATACCTTCGCCCGTACGTGAGCTGGCCGCAGTTTTGTCTCAGCCTAAACCCATGCGCCGCGGGTCGCTCTCCGAGCGCACCATGAAATGCGGTAAAGCAAGCTGCCCTTGCCAACAGGATCCCAAAGCGCGGCATGGCCCTTATTACAGTTTGACCCGGCCGATGGCGGGCAAGACCCAGTCCCGCTATCTCCGTCCACAACAAGCGGAGCTGGCGCGGGAACAAATTGAGCAAGGGCATAA
>CAZDYZ010000404.1:0-5887 GCA_964509525.1 uncultured Acidobacteriaceae bacterium | reverse complement strand
CTGCTGGAAGTGCTGGATCCCGAGCAGAATTTCATGTTCGTGGATCACTACCTCGATGTGGAGTATGACCTGTCACAGGTATTCTTCATTGCTACCGCGAACGTGCTGCATACCATACCTCCGGCGTTGCAGGATCGGATGGAGGTGCTGCGGCTGCACGGTTACACCGAGCCAGAAAAAGTCGAAATCGCCAAGCAGTATTTGGTGCGCAAACAGCGCGGGCAGACTGGGCTGACGGAACAGAACATCGTCTTCACCGATGATGCGTTGACCGGCATCATTCGTTACTACACACGCGAAGCCGGGGTGCGCAATCTGGAACGGGAGATCGGCAACATCTGCCGAAAGGTTGCGCGCAAAGTGGTAAAAGAAGGCGAGAAGTTCTCGCTGTCGCTTACGGCCGGAAACGTCGGAGACTATCTCGGCGTGATGAAGTTTCGCGACAGCGAAATCCATGACCGCAGTGAGGTCGGCCTGGTCACCGGGCTGGCGTGGACCGAAGTCGGCGGCTCGATTCTCACGACCGAGGTCGCCACCGTCGACGGTAAGGGCAAGCTCACACTCACGGGAAAGCTCGGCGACGTGATGCAGGAGTCAGCCCAGGCGGCAATGTCGTATGTACGCTCACGCGCGCATCGCTTGGGCCTGGCGCGCGACTTCTATCGTAATCTCGATATTCACGTCCACGTGCCCGAGGGCGCAATTCCTAAAGACGGTCCGTCGGCCGGCATTACGATGGCAACCGCAATTGCCAGCGCGTTGAGCCGCATCCCGGTGCGACGCGATGTCGCTATGACCGGCGAGATCACACTTCGGGGCAAGGTGCTGGCCATTGGTGGACTGAAAGAGAAGCTGCTCGCTGCCCATCGCGCCGGCATCCTGGAGGTGCTGCTTCCTGCCGATAATGAGAAGGACTTGGCCGACGTGCCAGAAAACTTGCGTAACGTGATGAAGCTGCGCTTCGTCAACACCATGGATGAAGTGCTTGCCTTTGCGCTGGAGCGTCCGCTGCCCGAAGCAGCTGATGAGACACCTGGAATCGCGGCGCTGCCGCCAACCTCCGAGCAGGCTCCGACCGCACATCAATAAACAAGGACGACGCAACTTGCAATAAGTCCCGACAAACTTTGGGCTTTTTGTCTGCCTAACTACACCCGCTCTACAGCGGTTGTTACTTGCACATTGATCGCCCTGCAAGGATAGTAGTCGCATGAAGGTGCTGACGCGTTTTGTGACGGCCGCCGTTGACCCGAGGCAATTCCCTGCGCCGGGCGCGCCCGAGATCGCTTTTCTCGGCCGCTCCAACGTGGGTAAGTCGAGTTTGATCAACTCGCTCGTCGGCGCCAAGATCGCCAAGACAAGCAATACGCCTGGCCGGACCCAAACCATCAACTTCTTTCAAGTGCGCCGTCCGGGCAAGCCGGATCCCGACTTCATCTTTACCGACCTCCCAGGGTATGGCTATGCCCGCGTGCCCAAGGAGATGACTACCAAGTGGGCGCAATTCATCAATCCCTACCTGGAGAACCGTGAGTCATTGGTGCTGTGCCTGGCGCTGGTCGATGTGACGATTCCACCCCAACAGCTCGACTTTGAGTTGCTGGATTGGTTGCGGGATGCGAAGCGGAACTTTGTCGTGGTCGCTACCAAGGCTGATCGTATTTCGCACAATCAATTGCGCAACTCGCTGCAAAAGCTCTGCGATCAACTGCAGGTCTCGGTGCACCAGATCATCCCCTTCTCTGCCAAGGCTCGCCTAGGACATGAGGAGCTGTGGCAGCAAATTCGTGCTGCGGCCGCCGGACGACCATCATGGGCCTCGAACCTGGAGAAGAATGCATCGTGAACTGACGGCCTACCCTCGGTCACGGGTCAGGCTGGCCAAATTTGCAGCGCGGTCCCGCTGAGAATCTGCTCACGCACGTTCGCGTGCAGCCCCAGGTCGCGGAACTCGGCCAGATTTCTCTCCATGTCGGGGACTCCCGGTCCCGGCCAGTCGGTGCCAAACAGCGTTTTATGCGCGACTTCCTCCAGCCGCGGAAAATACTTCAGCAAACTCCTCGGCGGGATACCGCTGATGTCGAGATAGACATTGCGGTGCCGCCGTACCAGAAAAAATGCCGTATCCATCCACAGCGGACGTCCACCGTGCGCCAGTAAGATCCTCAAATTGGGGAAATCCACAGCCACATCGTCCACATACATCGGGTCGCCATACTTGTTGCGCGCTCCCGGAAAAATCGACGTACCTGTGTGCACCATTATCGGAATGCCGTTTGACTCCGCGACACGATAGATGATCTCCAGTTCCTTCATTCCGTTAATGTAGTCATTGGGATACAGCAGCTGGTGCGGCGGGTGGATCTTGAGGAGCCTGATGCCCAGCCGAACGATTTGCTCCATGTCGGCAACAACGTTGGTTGTGTGCCGCGGATGCACACTGCCACACGGGATGAGCCGCTTGGGACTCTCCCTCACGTAGTCGGCGATGAACTCGTTGACCGCCGGCGTGAAGCCGATCACCTCGGGGGCAACGTAGTTGATGAGCACAGCCCGATCCAGGCCGATACGATCGAGGTATGTCAGGAATGCCTTCGGGGAACGACAATACGCGGCCACCCGATCGAAATCCTTGCGCGACTTCTTCATCAGCGCCAGAGCTTCCGGCTTGAACAGCTCCATGGGCTGAATGTGGACGTGACAGTCGGTAACCATCTCAGTTCATACATGCCAGCAAAGCGCGCCTAGCGAAAACGCGCACCATCTCGCGGCGGTATTCTGGAGTAAGCGCAGAAGTGGTCAGCGGCTTAGCCGTGCGCGCAGCCATTTCGCCAATGTGGTCCGCAATTTCTTCGTTGGGAACTGTTCCGACAAGATGAGCATCGACATCTTTTACCAATAACGGGGCTGGATTGACGGCAGTAATGGCAACGCGCGCATCCTCAACGTACCCCGAGCGCAGTTTGAGCGCCACTGCTACACCTGCCAGCGGATAGTCGATGCTGCCACGAACGCGCAACTTCTGATAGCTTCCGTGCCAGCCAGCCGCCGAGTCGGACAAGTAAACGCGGGTGACGATCTCATTTGCCTTCAGATGTAACCGAACAATGCCGTCGTTCACGTAGAAGCTTGACAGGGGGATACGCCGCACTCCATTCGGGCCAGCAACTTCGACTTCTGCTCCCAGGCAGAGCAACGCCGGGGGCGTGTCGCCGGAGAAGGTTGCCCAGCAGATCTTCCCACCGGGTGCAACATGGCAGATGTCACCGTCTTTTTTTAGACAGAAGCCACAACTGCGGCGCCACAAAAGCGACTGGTTGTACCACAGGCAGCGGGTATCGAGGCAGAGATTGCCTCCCACCGTCCCCATGTTTCGCAATACCGGCGAGGCAATGGTCTTCACCGCTTCATAGAGGACTGGGTAGTCCCTTTGGATGAGCGGAGAGTGTTCGATGGCGCTCAGCGTGGTTAGGGATCCTATCTCCACTCCCCGTTGTGCGCCCCCTTGTGTCTTCGACGGGCGAATGCCGCGCAGCTCATCCATGCTTCGCAGATCCATGACATATGGTGGCGCAAACAGATTTTGCTTCATCGAGGGCAGCAAGTCGGTGCCGCCGGCGACAAGTTTCACCTCGCCATCGTGCTTGACCATCAGCCCGATCGCTTCTTCAAGAGTTTTCGGACGTAGCAGCTTAAAACTGGGCAGGCTCACCGCGCACCGCCTGTCGGATGCGCATTCCGCCGCGATGGGTCGAGCGGGTGTCGCATGGGGCCCTTGCCGCGAAACCACAATGAACCGCCGTGTTCGCGGAACGTCGTCGGGGCCGTCGGATCGACCGATTCGGTCATCTCAATTCGTTTCATGCCCTTCTTCATGCGCAGCGCGGCCAGGACCCGCTCGGGGGTGAACGGTGACTCACGCAGCCGAACCCCCACAGCGTCATAGATGGCGTTTGAGATGGCGGGAATGGTCGCAGCCAGCGAGCCCTCGCCCGCCTCTTTGGCGCCGAACGGTCCCTCCGGATCAATGCTCTCCACAATGATGCATTCAATATCGGGCGACTCGGCCGACGAGGGACTGCGGTATTCCAGCATGCCGGCATTCAGCAGCAGGCCGTCTTTCCAAACCATTTCCTCCTGGAGTGCCTGGCCAAGCCCCATCCAAACCGAGCCAACGACCTGCCCTTCCACAGCCATGGGGTTCAGTGCACGTCCGCAATCGTGAGCCGCCCAGATTTTGTGCACCTTCACTTCGCCGGTATCCTCATCCACGCTGACCTCAGCCACCTGAGCTGAATAGGAGTACGCTGGAGACGGACCTACACCTGCACCTTTGTACTTCCCGCCACGTGCCTCTGTTGGTGGTGCGTACGACCCGGTACCGATCAGTGCGCCGTGAAAATCAATCGCCGCGACCACTGCCTCTTCAAAGCTCATGTGCTCAGGGGGACCTTGTTCTTTGCGCGTCTGTAAGACCGAACCGCGCAGGATTTGCCCTTCCACGTGGCCGCTCGCCGGATCTCTTTCCTCCTTGACCTCCAACACAGCGAGATTCGGGTTTGACTGTGGGATACCCCGCTTCCATACCCGGTCGCGACTCATGATTACATTTTCTGCAGCACAGTTCATGTGTTTTGCGGCAGCGCCTACAATACTCTTCTTGATTTCCTCCGCCGCACACAGTGCTGCGTTACCGGCCATGAATGTAACGCGACTGGAATACGACCCGAGATCGATGGGGGTAAGGTCGGTATCAGCAGCAATTACCTTGACACGCGAAAGATCGCATCCCAGTACTTCCGCCACAACCTGGGCGATCATCGTGTCGGAACCTTGTCCGATTTCGGATGCCCCGGTGTAGACCACAACGCCGCCATCACGATCAATCTTGATGTTCACCGTCGAATGTGGCATGTCAGAACGGATGATGCTATTGGCTGCCCCGCTTACATAGTGACTGCAGGCCAGTCCGAGTCCGCGCCCCTTGGGCATCTGGTGGCGGCGTTTCTTCCATTCCGAGCGCGCAATCACCTGGTCGACACATTCCGGCAGGCCATAGCTCAACACGCGCAGGCCATTAACGGTGATGGTGGGCGGCTTCAGCAGGTTGACGCGTCGCACATCCGCAGGATCGAGACGGAGTTTGGCGGAAATTTCGTCTATCTGTGATTCGAAGGCAAAACGTACATTCACCGTTCCGTGACCCCGCATGGCCCCACAAGCCGGCTTGTTAGTGAGCACGCGATAACCGTCGTAGCGAATATTGGGAATATCATAGAGCGCACCCAATAGCGCTCCCGAATACAAAATAGTCACCACGCCATAGGAGCAGTACGCGCCACCATCCTGTATAACCTTGCAGGCAACTGCGGTCACACGGCCGTTATTCTTCACCCCGGTCCTCAGGTCGACGATGGTACGGGGGCGTCCGCGATGGGCCCAAAAAACTTCCTCGCGTGTATAAGTGATCTTTACCGGAGCTTTCGCCGCTCGCGCTGCTACCGCCGCAATGATTTCCAGTGGGATGATCTCGCTCTTACCACCGAAACCGCCGCCCACGAGGGGTTTGATAACACGGATCTGTGACATCGGCATTTCCAGTACTAGGGAGAGCTTGTGCTGCAGGTAGTATGGAACTTGCGTGGACGACCACACGGTAAGGCGGCCGAGCTTTCCCGTGTGCGGATCGAGTTCGAAGTTGGCCAAAGTGCAGTGTGGCTCCATCGCGGCGTGGGTTACTTCATTGGCGATGTAGCGTGCCTCATGAACATAATCTGCTTGGCAGAAACCTTTTTCCGGATCGCCGAAGACGTGGTGATAGTCCTTCTCGATGTTGTGGGGACGGTTCTGGTGGATGAGATCAGTTTCTGCCTGCATCGCTTTTTCG
>CAZDYZ010000403.1:0-1616 GCA_964509525.1 uncultured Acidobacteriaceae bacterium | reverse complement strand
AGGCGAATGCCTATTACATCCTCTCCTTTGATGGTGCTGCAGGGGACGGTCCGAACGAATATCATGCGCTGGAGATTAAAATGCATAAGCCCGGAGTAACGGCGCGCACTTGGTCCGGGTATTATGCCCAGCCAGAACCTTCCCCGTAAGGTACTCTTCAAAACGAAACCGTTACAAGCCTGCAATCCTGTCACTTGTTAAGGATATCCCGATGTCCCGCTCGGAATTCAGCATCCTGGCCGTACAAACTCCAGTGTGCCTGCCCCTCACTCGCGTGTTCTGGACCTAATGCATTCCTGCACGACTCTTCTCTTTATTGCCTTGTCAGTTGCCCAGCCGTGTTGTATCGTACAGCGGTTGTCGGGGACACTTCTACCATCGGAATCGTTGTTCTGTTCACGTTCACATCTCATTTCAGCAAGGAGACACAGATGAATATGCTTCGTATGCCGGTCCTACTGGTCTTCGTCGCGATGCTGCTGCCAGCTAGCTCGTTCGCGCAAGCCGCACCTGCACGCCCCTTCCATGACGGTACGGTGTGGAGCATCGCGTTCGTTAAAGCCAAGCCCGGGGTTGGCCTGAACTACATGAATTGGCTAGCGACCGAGTGGAAAACCGAGCAGGAGGCCCTAAAGAAAGCCGGGTTAATCCTCAACTACATGGTCATCGAGACCGAGTCGCACAGCCCTAACGACTTCGATCTCATGTTGATGGTTGAGTACAAGGACTTAGCCACCATGGAAGCCAATCAGGATAAAGCGGAAGCCGTCGCAAATCAGGCCTTGAACAGCAACGACCAGAAGATGATTGCGGGCTATCAGGAGCGCGCCAGCTGGCGCGAAATCATCGGTAACCGGTTAGCTCGGCAGATTGTTCTGGAGCCGAAAAAGTAACCTCTCGTCGAGTCGAAGAACCGCCAAGGCGCGAGATCGCGCCTTTTCCACTTTGTCCATTTCCAAGCGTCGCTCTGCTCGTCCAAGAGATTAATGTTCAGGCAGCCGAGATAGCGACTATTGTGACGCGACTGCATCCGGGGCGTGGGTACCTTTCGTCACGTAAAAGAAGTCACGGTCTGGTCGGCGCTAAGCACCACCTATGCGCGAGGGGTGTGCGACCGCTTTTTCCATCTAGATCTTGGGCCGTCCGTTTTGCCGACCATCCTCTAACTGACCGAATATGTGGCGGGCCAGTTGATAATCCTGTCCTTCGGGAATTGACCACCAATCCCAATCGCCATATCATCAGCCAACAGTTCGTCTTCAGCTCATGATCGGCACCACTATCTCCCATTATCGCATCCTCGAAAAGCTCGGCGGAGGCGGAATGGGCGTCGTTTACAAGGCCGAAGACATCGAGCTCGGCCGTTTCGTCGCCCACAAGTTTTTGCCTGATGACGTAGCCGAGGACCCGCAAGCCTTGGAGCGCTTCCGTCGCGAGGCGCGGGCTGCCTCTGCGCTCATCACCCCAACATCTGCACCATCTACGAAATTGGCAAAAATGATGGCCATTCCTTTATCGCCATGGAGTTCCTCGATGGCATGACGCTAAAGCACCACGCCGCTGGCCGTCCCCTGAAAACCGATCGGGTTCTTTCTTTGAGCATCGAGATCGCCGAT
>CAZDYZ010000402.1:0-6907 GCA_964509525.1 uncultured Acidobacteriaceae bacterium | reverse complement strand
CGAGGCTGGGTGGAGTTCGCACTATAGACCTGCGCGACGCAAGAGCGCAAATCGGGATGAGAGGCTATGACCGCATCCTCAACGGCCTTGGCAGACTCGACGTCATCCAAGATGGTGGCCCGCGTCCAAGTGGAGACCGCGAGCGGTGCACGCAAGTCGGCAGGAAGCAGGTTGCCAGTGGCGGCCTGTGCCAACATGGATAGAGGCAGGCGCTGGTTCAACACATTGGCAGAATCCGTTTGCAGCCGCTTCGGCAGGCTTCCGGTTTGCGGCGTGCCATTGACGAGGGGGCCCACACAGCTCACATTGCACTGGTACATCTCTTCGCCGATCGTGTCGCTTATTTCGACCGGAGTCCGCGGAGCGAACCTTAGAAACTCACGAAAATCAGTCGCCAAAGAGAAGCGTTGGGCCAGGAGCAAGTTCAGGCTCGACGGCGAGCCGCTTTGAAAGCGCGGAAGATTGGCATCGAGAAGGTTACGTGCTTGTTGGCGCTTCTGTTGCTCCATTAAGAGTCGAACGCGGTGATATACGGCCATTTCATAGCCAGAAGAACCGGACGGAATGGCAGCGGCAGCGATTGCCAGCGCCTCCGCACCCGGGTCGGTCGCGTGGACCATGCTCAACGCAGCTACCAGCCATGGTTCTGATTTTGTTTCCTGCCAACGCTCGATACTGTGCTGGAGGGCACCGGCGTTTTGCAGCGGAAAGGTGAGAACCCAATCCGTAAGGTCGTCGAGAACTCGATCTTGCGACGCTCGTTTTCGCCAGCTCGTAACCTTCGCATCATCGAGCTGGTCGTAACGACTAACCTCCCGATTTAAGAGCCAGTTGAAATCTATAAGCTTTTGCTCGAAATCCTGCGTGGAAGACCGTCCTTCGAGCACTTGTGCGATCTCATGAAGCTGCTGGTCGGGGTGGAGCCTCACTTCGACGTGATCCAGCAAACGCTGTGCGGCGGGATGGACGCTGCGGAGCGACTGGTCTTTCAGGATAGCGCGTAGGCGTTCTGCAGCAGCTGACAAGCTCATGTCAAGCGAATTTTCCGCCGGATTGCCAAGCGTGGCTTTGCGGATGAAACACCGAGCGACGAGATACGGCGCCCAAGTGCGCCAAGGGGAGTGGCTGTCCTGAGCAATATGCTCGAATTGCTCAGCCGCGGTATCCCAGTTGCCGGCATAAAAATTAGCGGCTGCCACCTGATACTCGCGATCCAGTTTTAAAACTGCGTTTTGCTGTATAGGTGGAGCCGGAATGTGGGCGGTTGGTTGGTCTGATTTACCCGGCGGACCGCCACAGTTTTGAAATACTGTGTCCTGCGCCTGCACCCAATCACGCATCAGCGAGTCCCCCTGTCCGAAAACCTGGGCCCGACTGAAGGCCGTTTCAGCCGCTGTCGTAAAGGCGTCATCTCCACAGTTTGGGTACCTTTCCCACCCGTTACCTACGCTCTTGAATCGTTCGATCTCAATCCTGGTGATTTCCTTTTGACCAAGAGCAGCGCTGCGCGCCGCTAACCAACGGTTCACCGGCACTTCATCCGGCCAAGGCTGACCAGGAGGGATGATTTTGGGGGACCATGCATCGATGAGCTGCGCTTCCTCCGTCTTGGTCAGAGGCCGTCCCGCAAGATAGCGGTAAGCGATCACCAGATACTCTCGCCGGTAATCTGGCTGCACAATCCCAAGCTTGCCTTCCACGAAAGGTTGCAGAGGCGGGTCGGGCATCTCTTTACGGGTGAATACCGGAGGGGTGAACCACGGACCACACGAGAAAATGTTTACTGGTGTAAGCAACAGCACCGTAAGAATGCTCGTTAAGCATAAGCCGAAGTAACGGCGACGATTCATGGGGCCAGCTTTCGTTCGACGGCCTGAAAGGTGCGTTCATTCCAAGGGTAGGGATTGAATACATAAATGCGGCGTCCCAATAAAGAGTCAGGCCAAGGTTCGTCAGTGGATACCCCGAGGCTGGAACGGCAGAGAGGCTCACGAAAATCTGCTCCAGTTTCCAGGGCGTGCATGATAGTGCCGCGATCGATTCCCATGCGAAACAGCATGGGAACGGCTTCATCAATCGGCAGTCCCGCAAGCCAGTCATCTCCCAAACACCATGATCCCAATGCGGTAATTGAGAGCAACATTCCATGCGGTAGTAGAGGGCGGACCTGGGTAAGCAACGCGCGATAGAAGTCATGCTGGGAACGCATTGCGTCGAAGTCGATCTGCACGGCTCGAACCTGGGGGAAACTTCCAATGTGCGCAATCTCCCGGGCAACCGCCTCAATATAAGAAACGTCGAAAGCCGTGGGTGTCCGAGGCGTCACTTCCAGTCGGGTGACAGCAATCAGGGGCGTACCTTCGTCAACTCGCAGCGGTTGCATGCGAGGGCGCACCGTCGGATGTTCGTCCAGATAGACCGTTTCTGCGAGGAACGCTACCGCTACCTCGCCAGGATTGAGAAATGTCAGCGACTCTGGACGCTCCCATGCCCACAGAGTTAAGCGTGGAAGATGCGCTGGAGCGCCGGATGCAGATGTTCGGCTTGCGCCGTCGAGCACCAGCAAGAAAATGAGCGAAAAGCCCAGAACAATTCTCTGACGGGCGTTCATATCGCCAGATCCATAGTCATCATAGTAGGACAATGCGGACGAGCGATCCACAAGACGCCACGAAACTCCGGGTCCTCAGCCTTTTAGCGCACGTCCATGTCGCCACCGCGTAGTGTTCGTTGAACGCTCAACTCTTGACGTGTACGAATCATTGCATCTGCTCGCGGCCCTCTGGCGGATCTCCAGCCCGCAGACGCGGGTCAGAAGTTCGGATATTCGCAGGCGATCGTGGAGCTGTGGATCGGCGGCGAGAACTGGCAGGCGAATTCGGGAAGAACTAACGTTGCCCTGTATGGAGCTAGCGATCATTCGGGTACGATGGTAACGATGCACGGGCGAGTGGGTACGGATCATCGGCACAGGAAAGATCCTCCTTCTTGAGGATGTTGGGGACTTTATCCGCAAGGGGGATGCAGTGAGCCATGCCACTGCACGAGTTTCCATCCATGAGGCCGAAACACTGTTGACAGCCACTGCCTCACCGACGATTTCACATGGTGTGTGCCTGAACCGAAGTCAGGGACCGAGTGTGGCTATAAAGCTTGATGGGCCGAAGTAGGGCGGGCTCAGTCATACTGGCAGGATGCCCAGTTCCCGGGCACGGCTCAGGCTGGGTTGTGCTTACAAGAAAGCTCTTTCGGCTGCCAGTTGGTCCTCTAATATTCCACGAAGGAGGGGCTTGTCATGCGCTTCTCTCTACTCGGCTTCTTGCTGTGCTCTGGACTTCTTCTAGCGCAATCGCAGACCGGTTCCAAAGGAACAGTGACGGTAAGTAGCGTTGAAGTCACGAGCGGCAGCGAGGTTTCCTCCGAGCACCTCCAGGCCATTACCCAAGAAATCGAGAGCCATACATACCCTCCAGGTGAGCTGCAAGAAATCGTAGAACGGGCGCTATATACGCTACAGCAGGAAGGCTATTTCAAGGCGGAGGTGAGTTGTCCGGATAAGCCGTCGGCGGTTCCTGGCGAGAGAACGTTGGTAGTGACGTTGGCGATCTATGAGGGCAAGCAATATCACCTGAAAGAGATCATGTTCACGGGGAACAAGGCATTTTCTGAGTCGCAGCTCCGTCAGCAGTTTGCGATCGCAGCTGGAGACGTCTTCGATGCCGAGAAGATCCGCCAAGGTCTCGATAAATTGAGAAGGTTGTACGCTTCACGCGGCTACATCAACTTCACTCCGGTGCCCAACACTCAGCCAGACGATGGCGGAGGTACCATCCTGTTGTCGATGGACATGGATGAAGGCAAGCAGTTCTATTTCGGCAAGTTGGTAGTTACTGGGCAGGAACTTCATCCCGGCGACGCAGAGAAGATGGTAACAGCATGGGGACCGTATGAGGGCAAAGTCTACAACGGAAATGAGCTAGAACAATTCTGGGGCGCAATGGCTCCGTTCTTGCCGCCAGGATGGGAACTTGTGCAGCATCTGGAGGTACATCAAGATCAGCAGACGGCGATCGCCGATCTCCGCATAGATCTGCCAGGAAACGATCGGTAGTCAATAACTTGCTGGTGCTTCGATCCCGACCAAGGACACCCAGTCTTCCCGTGCTTAGGGCCAATGCAGAAATCGCCCAATTCTACTGTTAACCATTATCATTCCAGGATCGCCCGAGGAGAGACGGACGGTTCTTGAGATCGTTGAATGCGCCGCGATGCTGATTCCTGCTACCCGGCGAAAAACTTCTTGAGTTGATAGGTTGATAGAGTGTCCTTTAAGAGTTTTTGGCACTTATGTAACTGGAATAAGGTCAAAATCGAAGCCCACGGGATACTTGATTTTGAGAACTGTAAACGAGCCCGATCAACGATATTTTTCAAACTGCTGCTTTCCGCCGCCACCTCCGCCAGACAAAGAAAAGTGGCAGCAGCAACACCACGCCCCATAGTAGTATGCTCGGGCCCCACGACATTACGAACAGCAACACGCTGACCACGCCGTTGACCACGCTCTGGTAGCCGTCGACCGCAGCGTTGCTAAACAGCGTACCTATCGATGGTGGAACCACCTGAAGCTGGGCCTTGTAGTCCTCGGTGATGGTGGCGTTTAGTGTGGCATAGGCCACTCGCTTGGTAAGCACCTTGCGTTCTGCTTCCATGGTTTCGATTTCGCCGCGGACCCGGCTGATCTCGACCTCGACAGCCAAAACGTCCGCGAGTTTGCCTGTCTGCTGACGAAGAAGATCGGTCAACCGTTTTTCGGTGTTACGCGCATTAGTTAGCCGCGCCTCGAGGTCAACATATTGCGTCGTGACCTCCTCGCCGCTCTGCGACTCCGAGTTCACGCGGCCCAGGCTCTTCAGTTCGGTCAGGGTTGCTTCTAGTTGCTCCGCAGGAACGTGCAGAGTCGCGGTAAGCCTGCGCTCTGCTCCCATCGGAGAACTAACGCTCAATTCCCCAACATAGCCATCATGCCGCTTCAGGATTAGATCGAGGCCGGCGCGCGCCTTATCGAAATCCCGGGAGATCAGCGCTAGCTGCGCCGTGCGCGCGATCATTGGGGTTGTCACATCTAGCGAGTTCCGCGGTGCTTCGGGCACCTGCGACCGAGCCGCACCCAGTACGCCGCCGACGCCTCCCGGAACTCCTCCAACCACACCTTGTGCCGACCCTGAAGACCCTGGCACCGCCATAACGTGGTCTGCGGAAAAAGCTTGCATCGGCTCTCCGTTGACATCCAGGCGGTCACGATCGCCTCCTCTAGATTCAGTTTTAGCCGGACGATGCTGGGTCAGAGGCAATGCGAACATCAGCAGCAGGAGCGCCAAGCCGGCACCTGCCGCACCCAAGACTAGGCGGGGCAACGGGCCAAGTCCCAGCAAACGGTGCCAGCCTTTTTGGCTGGAAGGCATGGTGCTGTGGGGCGTGCGCTCGCGCTCGTCGAGTGCTGCTGCGACAGCGGGCTTGATTTGCGTATCAGTAGAGGGAATCTGCCAGCAGGTCAACTCCTGCGAGAGGTCGCGCAGTTCCGCAGCCACCTTCTGGCATTGGGGGCACCGCTCCAGATGGGCCGCGGCCTTCGCTGCCTCATTTACAGAGAGTTCACCGTCAAGGTAGGCCATTACCTCTGCGCGTTCTACAGCATGATTGCCATCGGCCATTTCAAACCTCACCTTTCGTCCAGGTTACCGATCCTCGGCCTGGGAGTGGCGGGCTGCTGTCCGCGCACCTCGAAGGCTCAGGATCCTGGGGTTTGGCGTTTGGATGCAGGAGGTTCTTTAACGCCACGCGAGCCCGGAACAAACGCGAGCGGACCGTGTTCAGTGGAAGCCTCAGTAACTCAGCGATCTCCGTATAGCTGAGCTGCTCGTACTCGCGCAGCATCAGAATTTCGCGTTCCCCGGAGTCAAGCTTCGCGATAGCTTGCTGTACCCATAGCATGGCTTCTAGAGGTTCTTCCATCTTTGGCTCTGCTGCTACGGACTGCCCAATCAACAGGTCTCTGCTTCCCTTACGTTTTTCCGCCGCCAACAGCTTGAGGGCAATGCCGTATAAATACGTTCGGACCAAAGCTCGTGGCTCATAGCGTTCGGCACCACGTATCACCGCAAGGAAGGTTTCCTGTGCCAACTCCTCGGCACGGCTATGGTTTCCTACCCGGCGACGGAAGAATCCGTACACAGGGCCGCAATAGCGCGCGTACAGTTCCTCGAATGCATCGCGCGAGCCGCGTTGAAACTCGAGCATGAGAGATTCGTCGGTCGTCATGATTCGCCGGTATCTCCTTTAGACGCCCCGCAACAATTTTCGACCGCTGCTATATTCTGTAATGCCGCCAGTGGCTGAAAAGTTCCCGGGCGATAGCCGGTTTTCAAATGCCATCCGACTTAAGGCTGAGTACCCATTACTAGTCAGGCTACCTATGCCGGCTCGAGGTGGTACTTAGAACCGGGGCACTTCGGCTGGGGTGACGGTGTCTAATCTGTGTGAAGTGATACGCCGCCGATTACTTGCGATTTTCTTGATGGGCTGGTCTGCTGTGGCCACAGGGCAGCTTGCCGGGCAGTTCTATCTGGAAAAGTCCACTTTTGCACGTGGTGAGCCGATTTTCCTGTACTTTGAGGTTAGCAATGATGGCGCGAAAGCGGAAAATCTTGATTCCGCTGACCCCTATTCGTTTTGCTCGGGCTACGAGATTCGTGTATTAAGCGGCTCCGGCATAACTCCCCCGGGCGACTCGACCCCTCTTGTGCTTCCAGCACAAGGAGGACGCGGAAAAGGTGCTGAGTGTTCTACCGAAGCGGTTCGAGAAATACGGTCTGACACTGCACCCGGAGAAGACACGGCTGATTGA
>CAZDYZ010000401.1:0-4502 GCA_964509525.1 uncultured Acidobacteriaceae bacterium | reverse complement strand
CGGAAAAACGTCAAGCCGAAGAGAAGCGTGAAAACGGACGGGCAGGGGAGAAAAGTGAGGCTGACGAGAAGAAGGGAGGAGAAATCCTTCTCATCGTAAAAAATGTGACACCCTAGCAGATTTCGTTACGCAGCGCGAAGAACGAGATGCTGGTCTTCCGCCTGAACAGTGACTCTTTCAGCCGAGGCGAGTTCAGGTATGACCTCGTCGTTGAGGCCAAGAAACCGGGTGCGGTCAAAGTAAAGGCCTATGTTATCCCATTCCTGGCACCAGTTTTCGGTCACGAGTTCACGGCTAAAACCGACACAACAGGGAAGTAAGGCTACCACTGCACCTTCTTCGTTCGAAACAGACTGTGAGTATGATTGTTAGCCCTTCTATTGACAGGCATACTGCGTCCCTGATACTTGTGAATGATACTGCTTCACAGGGGTTTACTTCTGATTAGCGGCTCCATAGATCAAACAAGTCGTAGATTGTTGCTCGGTCCTCTCGAAGTTCAGGTGATGAACGTCCTATGGGCTGCGGGCAAATGTAGCGTGCGGGATGTCGTCGAAAAGCTGGAACGCCGTCTTGCCTACACCACCGTGATGACCACGTTGGACCGGCTATTTAAGAAGGGACTTCTGGATCGTCACAAAGCCGAGCGAGCCTTCGTGTATTCGGCGCGGATCTCTAACCAGGAATGGGAGCGTCAACGCGCCGGTGACTTAGTTGCCGGGTTGTTGGCAGTCTCGCAGCCCTCGCGCGAGATGTTGTTATCGTCGCTGGTGGAGGCAGTCGGTCAGCACGACATCCTCTTGCTTGAACAACTGGAAGAGAGAATCCGCATAAAACGAAAAGAACTCTCGAGGAGGAACCAAGCTTGAGCCTTCCGTACCTTTGGCGGTTGGTCTGTCTCTGCTGTGCCTCGTTTTTTGTTCTTCATGTGGCGCTGGCAGTGACAACGCGACTGAGTACGGGTACAGCTATGCGCATGGTTGCTGGCATGAAGGCAAGTTCCGCGGCTCGATTCTTGTTCTTTCTTCGCATTTCTCCTACGGCGCTCACCGTTTTTGCGGTGCTCGTCTTCTGTATTCCAAGTTATCTGTGGCTGGAACCGGAAGGGGCAGGGGAAAAGTTCGGATTTGTCTGCTTCCTGATGGCGATTCTGGGGGCCGGGGTCTGGGTTCTTTCCATCGCACGCGTAGCATCTGCCGTCTATGAAACAGTTCGGTATCTTCACCATTGCGAACGTCATGGTCACAAGATCCAGGTACCAGGAGAACCTTCTCCGGTTTTACTGCTCGTCGACAAGGCTCCGGTCTTGGCAGTGGCCGGAGTGGTGCGTCCGCGGCTCGTCATCTCGCAACCTGTGCTGCGTGGGCTCACCGTCGAGCAGAGAGATGCGGCGTTGCGCCACGAGCAGGCACATCGCGTCTCGCGGGACAACATTAAGCGTTTGTTGATTCTGATGGTACCTGACGTCTTACCGTTCCTCCGTACCTTCGCCTCTTTGGAGCGCACCTGGGCGAAGTACACGGAATGGGCGGCTGATGACCAGGCCACCGAAGGTAATTCGGATCGCGCGCTTTCTCTGGCCTCGGCGCTCGTGCGGGTGGCAAAGATGGGCACCAAACCACAGCTTTCTTATCTGGTTAGTTTACTGGTGCATGACGATCACGAATTGTCAGAACGTGTGGACCGACTCCTGCGACCCCAATCGAATCCCGGCAAGCCAGCTGAGGTGTTGGTTCCCTTCATCGGCAGCGCCGGCGTCCTGTTGGTCGGGGCAATTGCTATGCTCCTGTGGTGGCCCGGTAGTCTCTCGCTGGTCCATCAGTTGCTCGAACAGCTTGTCCACTAGAACCCACCCCAAACACCTCACACTTCCCAGTCGTATGATGTCGGAATGCGCTGGCCGGGTCCAATAATAGCGGCGGAACTCATTCTGCTTTTTCCTCAGCTGGCACTGGGGTTTGCAGGCGACCGTTTTGCAAGGGCGGTTAATGGGTTGCCAGCAACTATCCGGGTTGCGATTCCTGCTCTGGCGGTGCTCCCATACTACTTGGTGTCACACCCGGCCGGTGATTTTCGGTGGTCGTTTGCAGCGCTATACGCCGTGTTGCCAGCTATCTTGACAGGGCTACTCTGGTACGCGGCGAAACTCGATCCAGGACAGCGCGGCCACTGGGGCGACTTTGTCGTGCTCGCGGTTCTGGGTGTCGTCGTCGAGTTTCGCTTGCTCGAACCAGCGTGGCCCGCCCATCTCGGGTCATTTAACAGGCTGATCCTGCTCGACACGGGACTCTATGGTTTCCTCGCGGTCCGTCGCTTTCGCAATGTGGGCTTCGATCTTGTGCCGCAATCTCGAGATGTCAGGATAGGGCTGCGTGAGTTTGTGTTCTTCGCTCTTATTGTGATTCCACTGGGCCTTGGGTTGGGATTTCTTCACTTCCACGCTCACCTTCCATCGCCGTGGAGGTTTGTTTTGTCCTGGATTTCGATTTTCGCGTTTGTCGCAGTACTGGAAGAGACTTACTTTCGCGGATGGATCCAGAACCTGCTAGAACGCCGAATTGGTCGCTCATGGGCGCTGCTTATGACAGCTGTCTTATTTGGGCTATCGCACTTCAACAAAGGGTCGACGCACTTCAACTGGCGCTATGTGCTGCTGGCGACAATCGCGGGTGTTTTCTACGGCAGGGCCTGGAGGGAGAGCTATCGCCTGTTTGCTTCCGCCATCACCCACGCACCGGTGGACACAGTATGGTCGATTTGGCTGCGGTGACGCGGCGGGGGCTCATGATAGTGGAGATATCCCAGCCCCACCCGCATCTGGTGTTGTAGTGCGTTCGGAACCGTGATTGCCATTGTGATGCCGAGAATGCCGTGTGCTATGCCCAGCGAGTAAAGATCGCGATATTGCAGAAACAGCGCGCACGCTGCAGCTCCCCAAAATAGCGTTGCGATGACCAGCAGTGGGTTTGGAATGTGGGCCGAGGCAAATAACACCGCTGCGGCCACTACTGCGTCAGACTTGGTCGACAGCAGGCGCAACAAACGCAGTAGGAAGAAATCCTGTAATAGGAACTGTTGAAGTAATGCCCACAGCATGTATCCCGAGAAGCGTGAAGCGGCGGATGCGTCGGAAGAGAGATGCAGGGCATGCATCTGCGCCGCCATCCAGGCGGCAACTGCACCGGTTAGCATAGCAATCCCAGCAATCCACAGCGACTGCCCAAGTTGCGACGGCCGGAGTCCGAGCCTGTGCACATCCGGGTCGGAGGCAATTACCGCCGATACAACCCAGGCTACCGTCATCCAGAACAACCAGCGTTGGATCGGATTCGGCGTCCATAGCGCCAGGAGAATGGCGGCATAGGTTATAGCGACTTCCAAGAAATCACGTGACTTCAATTTCGCAGTCCACAGCATGCGGCGGCTGCGATTCTTCTGCCCGAGAAGACACTGATTTTGCGAATCAACAGTCTCCATGAAAGTGCTTCAGTGCAAAAGCTAGTCAACGATATGCCAAGTTTCGTGGAAGGCGCAAGAGCGGTTAGTTCATAGCTATTTAGCACAATCATTTTGTGGAGGGAGGCTATTTTAGCTGGCGCAGCATGGATCCTGGCGCTGATTACTCAGTGCTTACAGCTCTTTTCTGATTTCGAGTTGCTGGAGACATGGAAGCCTCGCTTTCGGTCCTGGATTAGGTGGCCCTGCGCTTTTCACCCCACCAGAAACGGGTTTGTCTCGCGTTCTGCACCGATGGTGGTCAGCGGGCCATGGCCGGGGACGACGATGGTTTCGTCCGGCAGCGCCAGGACTGGACCGTGCAGCGACCGCATGATTTTCTCGTATGAGCCTCCGGGCAAATCGGTGCGGCCAATCGAACCCGCGAAGAGGGTGTCGCCCGCTATCAGCTTCTGTTCTGGCGCAAAATACAGGCAAATGCTGCCCTCAGTGTGGCCGGGCGTGTGCAGTACATCTGCCACCATGCTACCGGCGCGGACTTTGTCGCCCGTACTCAGGCTGGCGTCGATTGCGACATTCTCCGGCGGGCGCATGCCGACCCATGCCGCCTGCACGTCCAGCATTTGCAGCAGAGCATAGTCGTTCTGGTTCAGCAGAACCGGCGCGCTAGTAAGCCGTTTCAACTTGCTGGCGCCACCGATGTGGTCAATGTGCGCATGGGTGACGACGATTTGCCTTACCATCAAACCGTGACGTTGCACAATGGTCATCACGTCTTCGATGTCATCGCCAGGATCGATGACAATAGCATCCCGCGTCTGCTCATCGCCTATCACCGAGCAATTGCACTGTAGCGGTCCGACGGGAAAGATCTCATGGATCATGATTCCCAAGCTATCACGAATTGCTAGGCCTGCTAAATGAAGACGTCGACACCATGGCGGCTGTTACCCCATTTGGAGCGGCCCCTGTTCGTAGCAAATTAAAATGTCCGCTTTTGGTAGCAAGTGAAATGTCCGGTTTTTGGGTTTCTTCATAAACCCGTA
>CAZDYZ010000400.1:0-2703 GCA_964509525.1 uncultured Acidobacteriaceae bacterium | reverse complement strand
GTCGCCGACATGAACGCCGGCAAGGTGGATCTGCTGATCATTCTGGGCAGCAACCCGGTGTACGAAGCTCCCGCCGACTTCGACTTTGCCAAGGCGATGGACAAGGTCCCGCTGCGTGTGCAGTACGGCCTGTACCAGAACGAGACTTACGACCACGTTCACTGGCACGTCAACGGCACCCATTACCTGGAGCAGTGGGGCGACTGCCGCGCCTTCGACGGAACGGTCACCATCGCCCAGCCTCTGATCGCGCCGCTCTACAACGCTAAGAGCCCATACGAATTCATCTTCTCGCTGGTCGGCTCCTCGGAGGTGGCCGGCTACGACATCGTGCGCAAGTACTGGCAGAACCAAATGAAGGGCGGTGACTTCGACGCTGCCTGGCGCAAGGCTGTGCATGACGGATTTGTTGCCAGCACAGCGTTCCCGGCGAAGAGCGTAGCGGCAAAGGGTGGGGCATCCAGTGACAAGGCTGGGGCACCAACAGGGGGCGACATGGAAGTTATCTTCCGGCGCGACCCCATGGTCTATGACGGCAGCCGCGCCAACAATGCCTGGCTACAGGAGACGCCGAAGCCGATCACCAACCTGTGCTGGGACAATGCCATCCTTATCAGCCCGGCGACGGCCAAGAAGCGGAGCCTGGTGACGGGCGACGTGATCGAAATCGACATCAACGGACGCAAGGTCAAGGGTGGAATCTGGCCGCAGCCCGGACATCCCAATGAGGCCATCACCGTTTTCCTCGGCTACGGACGCACCAGAGGTGGCCGTGTTGCTGACGGTGTCGGTTTCGATGCCTATCAGATTCGCACCAGCAACGCTGCCTGGACTGCCACCGCCAAGGTAACGAAAGTAGGCTCCGGATACGACTTCGCCCACCCGCAGGGATTCCAGTACATTGACTACTCCGATCTGCCGAAGGGCACTCAGCCGCTGGAGGACCGGCACATCAGTCGAAAGGCAACGCTCGAGGACTTCATCAAGAATCCCAACTTCGCGCACGAGGAGGAAGAGCCAGTCCCACCGGAGATGACGCTCTACTATCCCTACCAGTACACCGAGCTGAAGTGGGGCATGACCATCGACATGAACTCCTGCATCGGCTGCAAGACCTGCATCGTGGCTTGTCAGGCAGAGAACAACATTCCTGTGGTGGGAAAAGAGCAGACGATGCGCGGCCGCCAGATGCAGTGGCTGCGGGTGGACGTGTACTACGAAGGCGGAACCGAGAACCCCGCAATGTACTACCAGCCCATCCCGTGCCAGCAGTGCGAGAACGCGCCCTGCGAGGTGGTTTGCCCGGTCGGCGCGACGGTGCATAGCACCGAGGGCCTGAACGACATGGTGTACAACCGGTGCGTCGGGACGCGCTACTGCTCCAACAACTGCCCGTACAAGGTGCGCCGCTTCAATTTCCTGCTGTGGCAGGACTGGACCACACCGCAATACAAGATGATGCGCAATCCTGAGGTCAGCATTCGCAGCCGCGGCGTGATGGAGAAGTGTACGTATTGCATCCAGCGCATCGCACATGGGCGCATGACAGCGGAGAAGGAAAATCGCAGCGTCCGTGACGGAGAAGTACTCACGGCATGCCAGCAGGCCTGTCCGGCGGGGGCCATTGTATTTGGCAATCTGAACGACAAGGAAAGTCGCGTAGCAAAGATCAAGGAGCAGCCGCGCAACTACAAGCTGCTGGAAGACTTGAACACGCGTCCTCGCACCTCCTATCTGGCGGTGGTGCAGAACCCCAACCCCGAACTTAAGTCGGAGCCCAGTTAGCGATGAGAGAAGGACCAGAGGAAAAGACGATCCTTCAGGATGTGCCGTGGCCGGATGAGCCGCCGGTAATGCTGCCGGGGCAAAGCTACGACACGGTCACCGATCAGATCGCCGATGCGGTGTTGAAGCGGCCGATCGGCCTGGGCTGGCTGGCTGGGCTGTTCATTGCCATGAGCTTGGTGGCATTGCTGGGGGCGGCAGCAACGTACCTGTTCCTGGTGGGCGTCGGCATCTGGGGCATTGAGATCCCTGTGGCCTGGGGCTTTGCCATCATCAACTTTGTCTGGTGGATCGGTATCGGCCACGCGGGCACGTTGATCTCGGCCATTCTCCTGCTGCTAAAGCAGACCTGGCGTAATTCGATCAACCGCTTCGCCGAGGCGATGACGCTGTTCGCCGTCGCTTGCGCCGGCATGTTCCCGGTGCTGCACATGGGGCGTCCCTGGCTGGCCTACTGGATGTTCCCTTACCCCAGCAGCATGGGGGTATGGCCGCAGTTCCGCAGCCCGCTGGTGTGGGACGTGTTCGCGGTTTCAACCTACGCGACGATCTCGGCGGTCTTCTGGTATGTCGGCCTGGTACCTGATTTTGCCACCATGCGCGAGAAGGCGCAGCATCGCTACACCAAGGCGATTTACGGAATCTTCTCCATGGGCTGGCGCGGGTCGGCCCGGCATTGGAAACGCTACGAGTCGCTTTACATTCTGCTGGCAGGACTAGCGACGCCGTTGGTGCTGTCGGTGCACACCGTGGTCAGCTTCGATTTTGCGATCTCAATTCTGCCCGGCTGGCATACCACCATCTTCCCACCGTACTTCGTGGCGGGCGCCATCTACTCGGGCTTTGCCATGGTGTTGATGCTGGCGATCCCGATTCGTAAGATTTACGGCCTCGAAGACTTCATCACCGAACGCCACC
>CAZDYZ010000399.1:0-1929 GCA_964509525.1 uncultured Acidobacteriaceae bacterium | reverse complement strand
CGGGCTGGCAAGTATTCACTGCAAGCCGCGAAACGAGGGTACATCACCGCTTTCTATAACCAGCATGAGCAGTTTTCCACGGCCATTGTTGCCGGAGCCGGTCTCGATACCGAAAATCTGGTTCTGCCTTTGGCGCCGGATGCCGTGCTCTTTGGCAAGGTTCTCGACGAATACGGTGATCCCGTACGCAATGCGGCGGTGACGGTGTACCGCGAGGATCGCCGATCCGGTATCAGCCAAATTCATTCATTCCGCCAGGCCACGACCGACGATCAGGGGACGTATGAAGTAACACCCTTGGATGACGGAACCTATTTTGTGTCGGCAAGGGCAAAACCGTGGTATGCGGTGCATCCTTTCTCCTCTCAGGAAGGCGAGGGATTCGCGTCTTCCGTTGTGGAACCATCACTTGATGTCGCCTACCCGATCACGTATTACGGCGACGCTACCGAGGCCGACGATGCCATGCCCATCCCGATCAAGGGCGGCGATCGGACTGAAGCCGATATCCATCTGAGTCCAGTTCCGGCTCTCCATCTTCTAGTGCACGTTTCCGGAAATGGCACCCGCGGATTCAACTTGCCCGTATTTCAAAAATCGGTGTTCGATGAAGTGGTTACCGTCGATTCGGCCAGCTCACGCCCCGCTGGCCGCGGCGTTTTCGAGGTGACGGGAATACCAGCGGGCAAGTATGCCATTCTTGGATACGAGGACGGCCGGATGAAGGAACAGACTGAGGTTGATCTGATAACCGAACGTCAGGAACTGGATATGTCATCGGGCAATTCGACTAGCACGATCAAAGCGGCGGTACGGGTAGTGGGCAACGCGACACTTCCATCACCCCTCACGGTGTTGCTGCGCAATAGTAGAGGTAGAGTGGTGGCTCGTAGCGATGTGGACGCTAAGGGAGAAGTCGCTTTCCAGGATGTCACAGCCGGGGAATATACCGTACTGGCAAACGCTGCCGCCAAACCTTACTCGGTGAAGATCCAATCCACAGGAGGCGGCTCTTCCGGACGTACGCTCAACCTCCCGCCCGGTTCGTCCCTTGATGTCAGGCTGTTACTGGTTGGTGGAGAGGTCACTGTGGAGGGAGTAGCCAAACAGGGGGGCAAGCCGGTCTCCGGTGCGATGGTCGTTCTGGTGCCGAAGGATCCTGAATCAAACCCGGAGCTCTTCCGCCGCGATCAGAGCGATCTGGATGGAACGTTTAGTCTCCCCGGCGTGATCCCCGGCTCTTATACGGTCATTGCTATAGAAGGTGGCTGGGACCTCGACTGGGGCAAACCCGCGGTTCTCGCACAGTACACCAAACACGGACAAGTCATAACTGTAGGGAATCAGGCCAGAGGGCTCACTCAGTTGCCCGACCCAGTCGAAGTTCAACCTAAGTAGCGTGCCCTGCCTTGGATTGGGCGACGCCTCGGCTGGGGTCGAGAGACCTGCTTCTATGCGCACGTTCCCCCCAGGCACCGGAAGGCGACCGGTGGAGCGCATCACTCGGCGTCCTTTTCTTGTCCCTCTTACCTCTTGCTGGACTATCCAACAATTGCGTTTTCCTTTGGTGTATCGTTCGGGGAATTAGCCGTCAATCCAAATAAACAGCTCGACTGGTAGTTGTTGGCAACGCTTGGCGCGTCGGCAACAGTGATACGGTTCGCTGCTTAGGCATCCTCTGCTACACTCAATTGTTTTTCGGGGACATTGGCACACAATTGGTATTCTCCGGCAGAGCCGGGGGTCTCCCTTCGTCCTGGCCAACTGCACTTGAGGCAATCATGGAAATCAGCACGGTAGGAGTAATTGGCGCGGGCACGATGGGCAATGGCATCGCTCACGTCTTTGCCAAGGTCGGCTATAGAGTCGTACTGCTCGACGTGGAGCAGCGTTTCCTCGATCGAGGTCTGAAGACCATCAGCAAGAACC
>CAZDYZ010000398.1:0-3293 GCA_964509525.1 uncultured Acidobacteriaceae bacterium | reverse complement strand
CAATGCCGGCAAAACCAGGATCTACGGGCTATTGGCTGAAATCATTCTTCCCTGTTAACAGGGAAGGAGAAGTGGTTACACAAATCGGGATTGTCGTGCAGGATGTATCTGCGCTTAAGCGGGCGGAGAACACGGTGCGCTGGCTCAGCGGACGACTTCTCCAATTGCGTGACGATGAACGACGCCGGCTGGCACGTGACCTCCACGATTCTCTGGGCCAGAACCTCACGGCCGTGAAGATGAACATCTCCTACCTGGGACGAAGCGCATTGCACATGGATGAGAGAGGTCGCAATGCTTTGGCGGAAAGCATAGAGATTATCGACCGATCTCTGAAAGAGGTCCGCACGATCTCCTATTTGTTGCATCCTCCCATGTTGGATGAGGTGGGCTTGTTGCCAGCCGTTCGATGGTATGCAACTGGGTTCGCCCAGAGAAGTGGCATACATGTGGAGTTGGATTTGCCTGACAACATTCAACGCCTTCCGACAGACTTGGAGACTGCAGTTTTCCGTGTTGTTCAAGAAGGCCTGACAAATGTCCATCGTCACTCGGGAAGCGCGACCGCGACGATACGTTTGCGGGTGAAACCTGAAGGTATTCATCTCCAGGTCATTGACAATGGCTGTGGCATCCCGCCTCAAAAGCTGACCTTTCACGACGACAGCAGGACAATAGGGGTTGGACTTTTGGGGATGCGCGAGCGCCTCCGTCAGCTCGGCGGGCAGCTGGAAATAACATCTGACAGCCGAGGAACAACCGTAAATGTGATGATTCCTGCTAGCGAGGTCGCATCGGCACTTGGAAAATCCTGATCATGTAAGCTCAAGAATTCGCATGAGTAGCGAATATTTGTTGTTTTGGAGAAGCATGAGACATTCAAGCACGCATTTGGTGGCATAATTCCTCTCAGTGAGGCCGTATGAGCGCGTTGAAGATCCTGATAGCCGATGATCATGACGTGGTTCGAAAGGGACTGCGACTCCTTATTGAAGAGCACCCTGGCTGGCAGGTCTGCGGTGAGGCACGCTCTGGCCGGGAAGCTGTCGAGAAGGCCATTCAATTAAATCCCGATGTCACTGTCATCGATGTCAGCATGCCGGATCTGAATGGTCTGGAAGCGACCCGACAGATTCGGAAGGCATGCCCCAAAACAGAGGTTCTGGTAATTACCCACCATGATTCCGATGAGATGGCAGGAGAAGTCCTGGATGCGGGAGCGAGGGGATATGTTTTGAAGTCGGACTCTGACCAGGATCTGGTCCATGCTGTGGAAACGCTGAGCCAACATAAGCCATTCTTCACCCCCAGAGTCACGGAGATACTACTCTCCAACCGAGGAAGCAGGGTAACGGACCCTGCAGAATCGATGCGTAAGCGGCTCACCATGCGTGAGCGTGAGATTCTCCAGCTTCTTGCCGAAGGTAAAACGGCAAAGGAAGTTGCCTCAATCCTGGGAATTGCCACGAAGACCTCTGATACACACCGCACTAACATTATGCGGAAGCTAAATGTGCATTCGGTCGCCGAATTAGTGCGCTATGCAATCCGCAACAAGGTTGTAGAACCCTAAGCCGAAATACGTAATTCACCTTATTTACAGACGGAGCTCGCGGCGTTTGAATAACCGGTGAGTGTGGTAATGGACTCATGGGCCCCGACCCGGATCTTTCTGTCAGATGATCATCCCTTTGTACGGCGAGGGTTGCGTAACATACTCGAAGCCGCAGGGAAGTATGAAGTATGCGGCGAAGCTGGTGACGGAAAGGTCACACTGGAGCTTGCAATGCAGCTAAGGCCGGATGTTGTGATTACGGACATTTCCATGTCCCCGCCAAACGGGTTAGAGGTAGCTGCTCAGCTCCGTCAGGCTCTTCCCAAAATAAAGATCTTAATCATGACCATGCACGACTCGGAGGAGATGCTGCGAGCTGCAATGAGGGCTGGGGCGACCGGATATCTCCTAAAGTCGGATCCCGAGGAGCTGCTAGGAATCGCACTCCAATGTTTGGAAGAGGGGAAATGCTTCGTGAGCCCGGCTTTCAGCTCCGAACTCGCCAAGCGATTGGTGGCTGAGGTCCTCCGCAAAGAAGATCAACGCGTCTCTTCTCCAGGGAACATGTGAGGTAAGTAAAGTATGCTGTTAGTCCAAGTTATTTTGACTTTGATTGTTATTGGCGTTCTTTTGTGGCTGGTGAATACCTATATTCCGATGGCGGGTTCTATTAAATCAATTTTGAATGCTGTGGTCGTGATTGTCGTGGTGTTCTGGCTGCTGAATGTCTTTAGGCTTCTTCCGTACCTCACCAACATTCACGTTGGGCGCTAGCGGTGCCGGAAGTGGTGGACACAGGATTCGGACAATTTGTCCGACCACCAAAATCAACAAGTACTTGCGCTATTCTGACAGCGCTAGCGCAGCGAAGGAAGGCTGCGATTCGACGGATAACGAGTGCTCGCAAGAGGCGCTCGCCATAGACAGTACATTTTAAGAATCCTAACCTGCTCGGCCAGTGACCTAACCGCTTGCGAAACTTTCGCCAGTGTCTATCCACACAGAGAGATGGCCTTCTCGTTTTTCAAGCGACAGATCATAGGGTTTTGTTCTCCCCCGGCTAGGGATTCCACCTGATAGTCAGCTTTCACGAATCGACCTACTGTTGCTTATGTAAGCCAAACCGGCTTCGTCCGCGGGCAGCCAATGCGCCATTAAGCAGAAAGCAACCGACGCAGAGGAAAGCCAGAGCGAGCGATAGGTGACCTGAGGAACAACAGGTCGTAGCGTAGGGACTTTTCCTTAGCTGGAGGGAACAATTGACAACAGCAAACAAACTCCTACCGAGTGGCATCTCTGAACAGGAAGCAATTAACCGTGCCAAGCAGGGCGACGCCGAATGCTTCGAGGTGCTGTACGGTCTTCATAAGCGCCGTGTGTATCCGCTCTGCCTGCGCATGACTGGCAATACGGCGGAGGCGGAAGACCTCACGCAAGAGGCATTCTTGCAGCTTTATCGCAAGATCGCCACATTCCGTGGCGAATCCGCGTTTTCTACATGGCTCCATCGCTTGACGGTGAATGTAGTACTCATGCATCTGCGGAAGAAAAATATTCCTCAGGTTTCGCTTGAGGAAACCTTGGAGTCACAGCAGGAAGGCAGTCGAAGGCACGACATTAGCACGCGCGACAATGTGTTGGCCGGGTCCATCGACCGGGTCGTACTGGAGAGGTCCATCGAGAGCTTGGCTCCGGGATATCGTGTCACGTTCGTACTGCATGATATTGAGGGTTACGA
>CAZDYZ010000397.1:0-2452 GCA_964509525.1 uncultured Acidobacteriaceae bacterium | reverse complement strand
GCGGCCAGCCGGCTCTGGTGGGCACTACTTCGGTGGAAAAGTCGGAGCGCCTGTCAGAGCTGCTGAAGAAGAAAGGTGTGCGGCATGTGGTGCTGAATGCCAAGTATCACGAAAAGGAAGCTGAGATTGTCGCGCAGGCGGGACGTAAAGGCGCGATTACGATTGCCACCAACATGGCCGGGCGCGGCACCGACATCCTGCTGGGGGGCAATCCCGAATTCATGGCCAAGCAGGAGTGCCTGAAAAAGGGAATTGCGCAGCAACTTCGCGTGGCCGCAGGTGAAATCAACGCCAAGCCCGACGATCCCAACATTTCCTACTTCTACTACGGCGGCAACGAGTACCAGGTCCCAACCGCTCAGTGGAACGAGATCAACGCCCGGCACAAGCAAGCAACCGATGCCGAGCACGACGAGGTCACGGCACTCGGCGGACTGTTCATTCTGGGCACAGAACGTCACGAAGCGCGGCGCATCGATAACCAGTTGCGAGGACGCGCTGGCCGCCAGGGGGATCCCGGCGCATCGCGTTTCTATCTGTCGTTGGAAGACGATCTTATGCGCATCTTCGCCAGGGAGTGGGTATCGAATCTGCTCCAGCGGCTGGGCATGGAAGAGGGCATCCCGATCGAGTCCCGACTGATCACGCGGCGCATTGAAGCGGCTCAGAAGGCAGTTGAGGCGCAGAACTTTGAGGCCCGTAAACATCTGCTGGAGTACGACGATGTAATGAACAAGCAGCGCCAGGCGGTTTACGGACTGCGCCGGCAGTTGCTGGAAGGGCTGGACCAGAAGGAACTCATTCTCGAGGACTATGTCCGTGACATTGTCGGTGGCCTGCTCGACCGGTACGCCGCGCGGGATGTTCACAGTGACGATTGGGATATCAAGAGCCTGAAGAGCCAGATCTTCACGCGCTTCGGAGTTGACATAGCAGCCGAGGGTATCGAAGCCGAGAAGCTCAACCGGCAGGAACTTGGCGATGCCATTTTTGAAAAACTGACAGAGCGCTACGATGCCAAGGAGAAACTCATCGGGCCCGAGGCAATGCGCCATCATGAGCGCATCATCATGCTGAGCGTGATCGACCAGCAGTGGAAAGATCACTTGCTCAGCATGGACCATCTGCGCGAGGGTATCGGGTTGCGCGGGTATGGCCAACACGATCCGCTGGTGGAGTACAAGCGCGAATCGTTCGACATGTTCGAAGCCATGATGGAGCGCTTCGAGGAAGAGACCGTCCGCTACCTGTATCTCATGCAGGTGATCGAAGCTCCATCCCGATCGGCTCCCCGACTTGCACCGTCGCCCACGAACGACAATGGCGATGCGGTTGCGGCTTTCAGCACCGGGTCACGGCGGCAGCAAGCGACAACTTCCATGGACGATATGGAAGAGGCCTTCCAACGCCGCAAACGACGCGAACTGGCGCAGGCGCGCATGGCGGGGGCAGGCGATCAGGGCCCGGTGCAGCAGGTCATCCGCGGCGAAAAGGTTGGCCGCAATGATCCCTGCCCGTGTGGCAGCGGCAAGAAGTACAAGAAGTGCTGTGCGGCATCCTAGCTTGTCAGCCATACCTCTGCCCGCGATAATTTTCCCTTTGCGTTCTCAGCCCAACTCTGTTATTGTCCGCCGCGGGTAGAGACTCGCGGGGCGCAAGGTGGTTTTCTGTGCGATGGTTCTTGCCTCCGGCAAGGATCGTGCACTCGCCAACCGGGGAAAGCGAGGTTGGAATGGCTTTCTGTTCAGCTTGTGGCACCCAGATGGCTGACAACGCCGCCTTCTGTCCGCACTGCGGAAAGGCTGCCGAGCAAGCAGGCTCGGCGCAGGTTTATGCCCCGCCGCCCGACAGCTCCGGCACAGCTGCTCCGGCCATGCCCATGGCGGAGAACGTGGCCGGCATGATCGCTTACATTACCATTATCCCAGCGATCATTTTCCTGCTGATCGAACCTTACAATCGCAATCACTTTGTTCGTTTTCACTCGTTTCAGTGCCTGTTCACCGCGATCGCGTTGATCCTTCTTCATGTCGTATTGTCAGTCTTCAGCTACATTATTCCCGTGCTGATGTTCGGCGTCTGGGGCCTGCTCGGACTGGCTGAGTTGGCGCTTTGGATTCTCCTGGTGGTTAAGGCCTATCAGCACCAGATTTTCAAGCTGCCCATCGTCGGCGACTTGGCCGAGAAACAGGCCAATGTCTAATTGCTGACAAATGGTTAGTTTGCGAGGGCGATCGGTGGCGCACCTGGTTCCTCACCCCCAGGGCGCTTGACATACTGTTCCCAAAATGTCATTTCTATTTGCTTTTCGTTTTTGCACACGCATTGTTCCGGACAACTCTGTCGGCCGGAGTTGCGTAGCGGAAAGGACTTGTGAGGGTACGGGTCTTCTATCACGACAAGTGTTTCGACGGTGCCAGCTCGGCCGCCCTGTTCACACGCTTCTATCGCG
>CAZDYZ010000396.1:0-6113 GCA_964509525.1 uncultured Acidobacteriaceae bacterium | reverse complement strand
CTGGGGGGAACCTCTATGGTGCAGGATGCAATTGCCTTCGCCTGGGCGTCGCCTTCATTGGCAATGGCGATTACCTCTCCACCCTTCCCGCGGATCTCTCCGATTATTTCCAGCGTCTTGGTGTAGCGCACTACAGAATCCGGATCGCCGGGATCGTGGCTGGCGATCACAACCGCAGGAACCTGGTTGCTCACCAGGGCCTGGGGGCCATGTCGAACTTCACCCGCAGGATAAGCTTCCGCCTGACGATACGCTGTTTCTTTCAGCTTGAGTGCCCCTTCGCGCGCAACCGCGAAATGGATGCCTCGCCCCAGGAACATGAACGCGTTGGCGTTTTGGAAACGAAGAGCTACCGCGTTCGCTGCGCCCTCCCAGGCAGGCAGCCTCGAGGTTATAAGTTCAGGCACGCCCGCTAAATATTGCTTTACCCGCTCCAGGTTTGCACTGGAACCTCGAATTTGTGCAACCGCAAGGGCAAAAAGCTGCAACACTACCAGTTGGTTGGTGTAGCTCTTGGTCGCAGGAATCGCCGACTCCTTACCGGCACAAGTCAGCATCGCTATGGCCGCCGTCAGCATCATGGAGGAATTTGGAACGTTGGTGATGGCCAGCGTAAACAGTCCACGCTCGATTCCCTGGCGCAGGACGGCCAGCGTGTCAGCCGTTTCCCCGGACTGCGAAATCACCAGTAGCGCAGGATCGAGCAGAGAATGTGCCGTCCGATACAGATACTCGCTGGCATACTCCACATCCACGGAGAGATGGCAGAGGTCTTCGATGATGATCTCACCGGCCAGGGCGGCGTTTCGGCTGGATCCGCTGGCCGCGATTACCAGCCTCTCCCGGTGAGCAAACGCGGGGGTAAGCCTGCGCGCCAGTTCTCCGATATCTTGATAGTGGTTCAGGGTTCGCTGGATGGCGGCAGGCTGCTCGTAGATTTCCTCGAGCATGAGACTGCGCTGGCTCGATTTCTCCTGCTGATTGGGCACTTCGACCTTTACCTCGCAGCCGCTTGTGGTTTAAGAGCGACGCTGTGTTCCCAGGGTGCCACATTCCAGCCGGAGAGCCTTACCTTTGTGGTCTTGCCACGATAAGAGCTGGGCACCGCTGCGGACAAAACGGTCGATTCTTCTGGCATCAGTTCGACATAGTTATCGTCCCACAGCAACATTGGAATCAAGTTACCGCTCTCGTCGAATGCTTCCGCATCCAACTGGAAGGCGAGGGCCTTTGAGTGGTTCGCGATGTGCACTACGATCTGGTTGCCTTCCAGCTCAGCCTTTGCTTCCACGGTGGCGGCAGGAAGCTTGCGCAAATCTGTCATCACCTCCGGCTGTTTCGCGGGAGTGTTCTTGTAAGTGGTTTTCTCCCAGTCGAACACGGTCAGTTGGCTTGGAACCCAGTAGAAGTTCCGCGAGACCATCACCCCGCCCCCCTTTTCCATCGACAGCCGTACAAAGCAGAACTGTGCCCCAGTGTTCCAGACCGACGCCGGGATGTCGATGGCAACCTGAGAACTGTTCGCCTGCACCACGTCGAGTGAGACTGATTTTGTGAACAAGGGTTTCAGGTCGGGCGCAAAGACCTCAGCTGTCACGTCCATGTCGTAGGTGTCGGACAGGGTGTTGTTCACCACCACAACCGCATGCTGGTCGTAGGCGTATTGAATGTGTACCGGCTCATTGGCCTTCTTCGCACCGTAGTATCCCCCTCCGGGAACCAGGTAGTAGTCGTAAAGATGCCAGATAAGAGAGGGCCAAGCGTTGTTCAGCATCCATTGGATTACGCCGGTCGCGGTGGAGCGATGCCCACTGTAAGCCTCGAACATGGCGCGCTCGCCATCGTAGGTCATGGTTTGCGCGATTCGTGCGTAGGACTCGATGTCATTCACCTCGCCATAGGTGTCGGTCATCGCACGATTGAACACGCTGAGGTCTTTGAATCCTTCACCACCGGCGTGGTAATTCCAAACCGGATTCTCCGGGGGCCACAGCGCCGACTCTGGGAGAAAGCGCTTCAGCTCAGAAACCTGCTCCGGAGCCGGTCCAGGACTTGTTTCAGTATTGAATCCGAATGCTCCGCCAAATTTCGACGTCTCCTGAGACCAGTACGACGGGGCAACGTACTCGTACGGACCGGTCATTTTCACACCACTCGCGCCCGTGGAGGAAGTCGGAGTGCCAGACGCTGAGGAAATCACCGGGTTCGGCCAGTGCGTTTGCGCGATTACCTCCAGGTAGCGGCGCTCGACTTCCGCGGGCGGGGGATTGTCGCTGCCATACATCCAGCCCAACACGCTGGGATGGCTACGCATCCTGAACATCTGCGACTCAAGCGAAGCAGCTGCAACGTGCAGGTCGTCGGTCGACCACTCACTCCACTTTTCCCAATAGTCACAACAACACCAGCCCGCCAGCACCAGGATGCCGCGTTCATCCGCCAGTCGCAGGAAGTCTTCGCTCTCCAACTTGCCTTCAAGCCGGACCGCGTTAAGGTGAAGTTTGCGGATCAGATCGAACTCCTCCAGCAGCCGCTCGTGCGAGCTGCGCAACATCATGTCCGGCGCCCATCCTCCGCCGCGAATCAGGATCGGTTTCCCGTTCACTCGAAATAGCCGATGACCTTGCGGTGTGAACTCCGAGGTGATCTCACGCACCCCAAACCGAATCTGCTCCTCATCCGTGACCTTTCCGTTGGAGACGAATCGTACCGCTGCGCTTTCCAGTGGTTGGTTGCCGTACTCCGCTGGCCACCATAACCGAGGATGAGGCCACCTCAAAGGTGCATAATCTTCGGGACGAAATGTGACGGTTACCGTTTCGCCGGGAGGAACGCTGACTTGCTGTGACACTCGACGCCCGGCGACCTCGGCCACCGCTTCACCCTGAATCGTGCTGGGCGATTTGTTGCTGAGGTCGGCTGTTACTGTGAGCAGGGCGACATTGAGCGCATCATCGGTAAAGTGCGTGAACACCGCCGTGTGTCGCACTGTAACCGCACCACTGGTCACCAGACGGACCTCTCGCCAAAGTCCCATGTTCTTGTCCGGCGGCGTCGGGTTCCAATCGACCCAGCTGATTGCGAGACTCTTCTCCGTGGGCGGGAAAACCTCGACCGCGAGCACGTTGATTCCGGGATGAACCTGCTGCGAGACGTCGAATTCATAGGTGCGGTACGCGCCGCGCACCTGCGACTGGTCAGCTACACGCGTGCCATTCACCCAGATGTCGGCAGAGTAGTTGATGCCGTCAAATTGCACGCCGAATCTCTTGCCGGCATCCGCCGCCGGCACACTCAACTGCTTGCGATACCACCAGCCGCATCGATAGGGACTGTCAGCCGGCATCGGCAGGTTGGAGAAGATCTGGCCAATGGGGTAGGTGGCGCCGGGTAGGGACCGCAGGTTGGTGCCAAAGTAAATGTCTTTGTACAAGCCCGCCGCCACTTGGGCCGCCAGCACCGTGCTCGGCGCTGAGGCGGGAAGCCACCCCGCTGGCGAGTAGCCTAAAGAGGAGATCCGGGAGCCTGGATCATCGGCCTTGCAGGCCGACTGCACCATCCAGCCTTCGTGTAGAAGCGTCACTTTCGACCCTGCCGGCTGAGACGGTAACGCCGCCATCGCCCACCCGACCAGCAACAGACCAATTCCCTGCCCCATTTCTTGTTGCTCCCCAGTTGGAATTCACCCACCCGGATCGTAACCAACCCGATTGCTCACATCTCGAAATTAACTCAGCTGGATCACCTGGCTTCCAGTGCGGTGGTCGATTGCCGGATTACGAGCTCTGGTTCAAGAAGCTTCAACGGCTCGGCTGCCTTTCGCACGCTGCCCTGCGAAATTTGATCTCCGACGACCTCGGCGGCGTACTTTCCCATACGCTCCATCGGCTGCCGGATGGTGGTCAAACTGGGAGTAAACAGCTCCGCCATAGGCACGTCGTCGAAACCGATGACCGAACAGTCACTTGGAACATTCAGTCCATGATTGTTGAGGCCACGAATAGCGCCGAATGCTGTCATATCGTCGAAAGCCGATATGGCACTTACCTTGTGTCCATTTCGCAGCCATCGGCTGGTTAGTTCAGCTCCGGAACTGAAGCCCGTCAACGGATCGGACAGCCCGGGAAGCTGCAGCACGCGCGACCGCCTGATCTCGATGCCTGCTTCGCTGGCGAATCGTTTCATTCCCGCCCATCGCCGGCTGCTGTCGGAAAGCTGCTTCGGACCAAGCAAAAAATTCACCCTGCGATGTCCGATTTCGTAGAGATGCCGCAGTGCCAGGTATCCTCCGCGCTCGTTGTCCACCAGCACCGAGCGGACCCCGGAGCCATGCAGATCGCGGCCGACCACTACGGTCGGCAGGCGGTCGTGGGCAAGATGCTTGAGGGCGTCGATGCTGACGAAGAGCCAGTTCGCGACTACGATCAGTCCTTCTACCCGGCGCTCCACCGCCATTTCCAGGTAGCTCTCAAATCGCCCCCGATCGTTGTGGGCGTCCATCACGATAGGCAGATAGCCCGCGGGTTGAAAATGCTTGTCGATCCCGCGCAGGATGAGCGTGCAGAATGGATCCGACATGTCGAAGACGATTACGCCGATCGTGTTGCTGCGTTGCGTGCGCAGAGAACGGGCGAAAACATGGGGACGGTAGCCCAGTCTTTCCGCGAATTCGCGGATCCGGCGGCGGGTACGAGGGTTAAGATTTTCCGCCAGGGGCGCTTCATTTAAAACGATTGAAACCGAGGACGCCGAGTATCCGCTGGCGCGAGCTACGTCCCTCAGGGTTACCGGCTTGTGCTTGCGGGTTGCCAAGAGCAACAAGATAGCACTACATCCCCGGTTCTGCGAAGCTTTTTCCTGGCTTTTGTGTTTTCCACAGCCTGCGGCAAAGGTTTTTCTCTTGACAGTGGAAACCGGTTTGAGTTCTTATTTAAATCGTTTCAATAGGAAGTGACCTCCCCTACTGGCGGGGAGTTCTGCAGGATGGTTGGGCCGTGGCTGTCAACGCTGCAAACCGAAACCCCACCCCCTCTCAGCCTTATACAAGAAGTGTCAACTGCACAGACGGTCAGGCCGGATCGTCTTCTTACCATTCCGGGAGTTTCATTATGAAGTCTGCACGCTGGATAGTTCTGACCTGCATGCTGGCAGCGGGGTTTGCTGTTGCCCAGGAAACCGGCCAAATCACCGGTACGGTGCGAGATCCCAGCAGCGCCAGCATTGCCAAGGCGCAAGTGACAGTGAGTAGTCCGGAACGTGGGATCAACCGGATCACGCAAACCAACAACGACGGTGAATACTCGGTCGGTGCTCTCCCCCCCGGCAGCTACGACCTGACCATCAGCGCCCCCGGCTTTAAGAACTATAAGGCGAGCGGTATCGTCTTGCGCGTGGGACAAAAAGCTCGAGCCGATGCCACTCTCCAGGTAGGTGGCCAGTCCACTGATGTTACGGTCGAAGGCTCCCAGGTGGCCCAGGTGGAAACGCAGGCTTCGGAGCTTTCCGGCGTCATTACCGGCAAGCAGATTTCGCAGCTTCAGTTGAACGGCCGCAACTTCACTCAATTGGCGACCCTGGTGCCGGGTGTCAGCAACCAGAGCGGGCAGGACGAAGGCACCGTCGGTATCAACGGCAACGTCGCCTTCAGCTTCAACGGCGGTCGCACAGAATATAACAATTGGGAGCTGGACGGCGGCGACAACATGGATAACGGTAGCAATACTTCGCTCAATGTCTACCCCAGCATCGATGCCATCGCCGAAGTCAAGGTCTTGACCTCAAATTATGGAGCGCAGTATGGCCGCAACGGCTCAGGTACGGTAGAGGTCGAAACCAAGTCCGGCACCAGTGTCTTCCATGGTGACGTTTACGAGTTCGTTCGCAATGAAGCGTTCAACGCGCGCAACTACTTTGAATCCACCGTCCCGCCCTATCACAAGAACGATTTCGGTTACACCATCGGCGGCCCTATCTTCATTCCCGGTCACTACAACACCAGCAAGACCAAGAGCTTCTTCTTTTGGTCGCAGGAGTGGCGCAAAGAGAGCGTACCTGGCGAGGTCTTCAATGTCTCCGTTCCATCGGCGGCTGAACGCACGGGAAACTTCAACGAC
>CAZDYZ010000395.1:0-5295 GCA_964509525.1 uncultured Acidobacteriaceae bacterium | reverse complement strand
GCGCACCCCGCCTCTACCTGGCTGCCGGCGTCACCACGGCACGCACCGCCGGCAGCATTGAGCCCTACACCGATCTTGAGCTCAAGAAGGCCATTGATGCCGGTCTCATGCCTGGACCCAGGCTCGATGTAACCGGGCCGTATCTGGAGGGGAAAGGCACCTTTGCGATTCAGATGCACCAGTTGGATGGTCCAGACGACGCCGCGCGCCTGGTGGACTATTGGGCAGCTGAAGGTGTCAGCTCCTTAAAGGCATACAACTATCTCACCGCAGATGAGCTGAAAGCCGCCATTGATCATGCCCATGCCCGCGGTTTGAAGATCACCGGCCACCTCTGCTCGATCGGATTCAGGCAGGCTGCGGCGCTTGGCATCGACAATCTCGAACATGGGCTGATTGTCGATACCGAGTTCTATCCCGGGAAGAAGTTTGACGAGTGTCCCAACGTCGCTGCCGCGCGCGCCGATATGGAAAAGAATCTCGATGTTGAAGGGCCGCAGGTACGGGAGATGATCAGCGATCTTGTTACGCACCACGTTGCCATTACGTCCACTCTCGCAGTGCTGGAGACTTTTGTAGCGAACCGTCCGCCCTCGGAGCGGGAAGCAGCCGCACTGAAGATGCTCACTGTGGAGGCCGCCCGTAGCTATCTGGCCCGCCGCTCACTCATAGCTGAGCAGGCTAGTAAGAGCAAAATGTTGGCCATGGAGATGCATTTTGAACGCGAGTTCGTCGCTGCCGGCGGCCTGCTGATGGCGGGCTGTGATCCCACCGGGTACGGCGGTGTTGTTCCTGGGTTTGGCGATCAGCGCAACATTGAACTGCTCGTGGAAGCCGGCTTTACTCCGGTTGAGGCAATCCAGATCGCCACTCTGAATGGTGCCAGGTTTCTCGGCCGGGATGGAACTATCGGATCGATCGCTCCCGGCAAAACTGCGGACATCGTTGTGCTGGGCGGAAGTCCCGCCGAGAGGATAGAGAACGTCGAGAAAGTCGAAATGGTTTTCAAAGATGGTGTCGGCTACGATCCTACCAGGCTTATCCAATCGGTCTCTGGCCTGGTGGGATTGCGATAGCAATCGCCGATGTCGAACTGCAGGCCAGGTTTTGCAATCCTCTGTGGTGTCGTCGGGAGTCCGGTGTGGGTGTCTGAGTATGTGGCATCGACCGGGCCGCTTGCTTGCCCGATTCTCGCTAGGTACTTCTTTCTGCTTTGTTCTGAGAAAGTTTTTCCTTTTTCAATCCTGCGATCAGGTTTCGACTTCGCGTGCGGTGGCTGTGCCGGGACATGACGGCTGGTAGCCTCCGGGGTATACTGCTTCACGTCTTACCTTGTCAGATTATTCTGAATTGTCTACAGGAACTGCTTCCAAGATCGAGGTGGCTACATGAAGCACTGGCTGCTATTGGCTCCAGCCGCGTTGTGCTTTGGGATCTACGCGCTATCGCAAACCGCAGACGAGTTGGTCAACAGGAACATCGAGGCCAAAGGTGGGCTGGATAAGATCAAAGCGGTCAAAACTCTGCGAATCACCGGGCGCGCGGAGCGTACCGGTCGTCCTCCGGTGGCAGTGTTGATTGAGCACGAGCGTCCCAACGAAATACGGCAAGACACCACCAGAGGAGGAATGACTATGGTGCAGGCCTATGACGGCAAGCAAGGCTGGATGATTCAGCCGTTCAGCGGTCGCAAGGACCCACAACTAATGGGTGAAGACGATTTGCGCGACCTGCAACTGGAAGCCGACATCGACGGGCCTCTTGTGGACTATATGGCCAAGGGCAACACCGTCGAGTACATGGGCCACGATACAGTAGACGGTGACGATGCCTTGCGACTTAAGGTCACCCTCTGGAACGGCGATGTGTTGTATTACGATCTCGATCCGGATTCCTATCTGGAAATTCGGCGTGAGTCGCAAGAGTCCATCCGCGGATCGGTCAAGGAACAAGTCACCGAATATGGCTCGTACAAGGCAGTGGACGGAGTTATGTACCCGTTCTCAGTAGCTGTCTGGCCCAAGACTGACCCCAGCCGACTGCTGACGATGAGCATCGACAAGGTGGAAGTGAACGTGCCGTTGGAGGAGTCACAGTTCGCGGTGCCGTCAAGCTTGAAGCATTAGTCGCCAGATTGGCACACTCGTAGGGATGTCCTGCTTTACATCCAGTTCTTGGACATGGATCAGTTCGAATGGATTCAGACCCTTCCCATTGGCTGTAGGAGACCACCAAGAGGAACAGAAATGATGAGCAATTCGCGGAGTATCCGCCGAGCAGTGATGACCATGCTTCGCTGGACCGCGCTTGCCCTGCTGGGCGCGGCCAATCTATTGGCAGCGCAGAATGCAGTGCAGATCACTAACGCCACGGTTTCGGGATTGCCGGCGCGCAACATCGGGTCGGCCACCATGAGCGGCCGCATTGCGGCTGTCGCCGGTGTGAACCAGGAAGGTCGCATCACCTTGTTCGTCGGCACGGCGAGCGGAGGTGTGTGGAAGTCGATCAACGGTGGTACCACGTTCAAGCCGGTGTTCGACCGCCAGAGCGTTCAGTCGATTGGTGCGGTGGCGATCGATCCATCCAACCCGAAGATCGTTTGGGTTGGAACGGGGGAATCGTGGATGCGGAACAGCGTGTCAGTCGGCGACGGAATTTACAAGTCCACCGACGGGGGAGAGAACTGGACGCACTTGGGCTTGCAGGGTTCGGAGCACATTGCGAAGATTCTCATTGATCCCAAGAATAGCGATCACGTGTTAGCGTGCGCCACGGGGCACGCGTGGAACGACAGCGATACTGGGGGAGTGTTCAAGACCAGCGATGGTGGCAAGAGTTGGACCCGGGTGCTCGCCGGGGCGAACCCTTCAACCGGTTGTGGCATGTTGGCGGCAAGTCGGATGAACCCCTCTACCATTTATGCCTCAACGTGGGATTTCCGAAGGCAAGGGTGGACTTTTCGCTCAGGCGGGCCGGGCAGCGGAATCTACCGATCGGGGGACGGCGGCGACCACTGGCAAGAATTGAACGCAGCCAACTGCGAGGGCCTGCCAGCGAAACCTTGGGGACGCATCGCGCTGGCAGTGGCCCAAGCCAAGCCGCAGGTGGTGTACGCCATGATCGAGTCGAAGGACAGCGCGCTGTTCCGCTCCGATGACGGTGGGCGAAGCTGGAAGCGGCTCGACGCCAGCCAGTACATGATCTGGCGGTCATTTTATTTTGCTAACCTGATTGTCGATCCGGCAAACGAGAACAAGGTGTTCAAGACCGACCTGCAATTACTGCTCAGTGTAAACGGCGGTACGAGTTTTAGCTCAGTGGCCAACGCGCATGGAGACTTCCATGACGTTTGGATCGACCCCAGCAATCCCAATGTGATTTATGCGGGTGACGATGGCGGCCTTTGGAACAGCCAGGATGGCGGCACACGCTGGGCACACCTGTTGAATCTTCCGGTGTCACAGTACTATCACGTCAGTACTGACAACGCCGATCCGTACCACGTTTATGGAGGACTCCAGGACAATAGTAGTTGGGTGGGCGACTCGTCGTATCCGGACGGTGTGACCAATGCACGATGGGAGAATATGTACGGCGGAGATGGCTTCTGGATGTTCGAAGACACTTCGGACCCGGACTACTTATATGCCGAGGCACAGGGCGGCTCGATTGGCCGGGTCAACCGGCATACATTGGAGGTGCGCTCGATTAAGCCACTTCCGGACTATGGCGAATCCAAGCTCCGGTTCAACTGGAACACGCCGATCCACATGAGCCCCAATGAAAAGGGAACGATCTACATCGGCGCCCAGTTTCTGTTTCACTCGCGCGATCACGGACAAACGTGGCAGCGTATCTCCCCTGACCTGACGACGAATAATCCAGACAAACAGAAGCAGGAGGAATCGGGGGGTGTGACCATCGACAACTCGTCGGCGGAGATGCACACCTCGATCTACTCCATATCGGAATCGCCACGTAACGGGCTAATCATCTGGGTCGGCACAGATGACGGCAACCTGCAGATCACGCGTGATGGCGCAAAGACCTGGACCAATGTGGTGGGCAATGTGCACGGCCTGGCCAAAAACTCGTGGGTCTCCACGGTGGCTGCGGGACGCTTTGACGAGAGCACTGCTTACGTCACGTTCGACCGCCACACATATGGCGACATGACGCCGTATGCATACAAGACAAGCGATTACGGCAAGACATGGATCTCCCTAAACCTGGCGGAGAACGGAGTGCGCGGCTATGCGCACGTGATCACTGAGGATACGAAGAGTCCAAACGTGCTGTTTGTTGGCACCGAGTTTGGATTGTCGATCTCGGTTGATGGCGGGCAACATTGGGCACAGTACAAAGGCAGCGACTTTCCGGCGGTGGCAGTGCGTGACATTGTGGTGGAGCCCCACACCTCGGACCTGGTGCTGGCCACCCATGGCCGGGGCATCTGGATCATCGACGATATCTCGCCACTGCGCCAACTCACGCCGGAGCTGATGGCGATGGACGCGGTGCTGCTGCCAGGACCTCCGTCGATCCAGTACTTCAACGCGAACGGCGGTTGGCCGGACGGTGACGCGGCATTTACCGGCCCGAGCCGGCCCAATGACGCCACCATCACTTACTACCAGGCGAAACGGCACATGTTTGGTGACCTGAAGCTGCAGGTCTTGGACTCAAATGGCAACAAGCTGACGGAGTTTGCTCCTAGAAGCAAACACAAGGGTCTAAACCGCGCTTCGTGGTCGATGCGGCTGCCTCCGCCGATCATTCCCCCAGGGGCGCAGGTATTCCGGGCATCGCAGGGACCGCGGGTTCTGCCGGGAACGTATGCGGTAAAGCTGCTGAAAGGTGACAAGGTTTACGACGGACAACTGACACTGGTACTCGATCCGCGGGCCAGGTTCACCATGGAAGACCGAAAGGCAGACTACAACCTCGCAATGAAGCTATACACGATGCTGGGGCACATGAGTTACGAGGTGGCCGCGATCCAGGGAGCGCGCGATGGCGCGAGGATACGCGCGGCCAAATTAGAGAACAACGACCCACTCCGCGCAAGGCTGGAGCAGTTTTCCAGCAAGGCGGATGGGCTACGCTCGAAAATTGTTGCTACTAAGGAAGGCGGCGCGATTACCGGCGAAGAGCGCATCCGCGAACATGTGGGCGAACTCTATGGCGACGTGTTGCAATACGAGGGCAGGCCAACTGACTACCAGGTGGCGCGCGTAGACTCGCTCAACCGTGAACTGGAAGACGTAGTCACCGCCTTTAACAAGCTGAGTGCGG
>CAZDYZ010000394.1:0-9758 GCA_964509525.1 uncultured Acidobacteriaceae bacterium | reverse complement strand
CGGCTCCGGATAGGCATAGGAATAGAAGGCGGCTTGCGGAAAGCTGTCGTTTCCGGGCCAGAAGCCGGCACTGCTGACTTCATGAGAATAGGCTTCGCGCGTGACCGAATCGGCGCCGGGGCGCTCCGGGGCGCGGCGTCCCGAGAACCGCGTCACCGCGTGATCGAAGCTCCCCCAGAAAAAGTGAACTGGGCTGACCTTGCCCGTGAAGCGCGCCCTGAACTCCTTCAATACCTTATCCACCCATACCAGGATTTGCCAGAACCGATGAACCGCCTCTGGGTCATAGGATGCATGAGCCTGGTCCTTCTCGAAAGGAATCGGATCTGGAATTTCAACCGGGGTAGTCCAGATCCTCACATCCACACCAAGCTCGCCCAGCTCTGCCATGAACCTCTGGTAGAACTCAGCAACACTTTGCGGCTTCAAGGCAAGCGCCCGCTCGAAACCGGCACTGGTCGTGATGATCAGCTTGTGCTCGATGAAGTCGAACTGGACCTGTACGACGCCGAGGTCACAGGGCATCGGGGACGTCGTCAGCCCGCGTGCCGTTACATAGAAGGGTACATTCCACCAGTGGTTCACCGGCGGACTCAGCTTCAGGCGGACCTTGCCCACAACCTGAGTCCACATGTGCAATGTCGCTAGTGTGTCCTTCCAGCTGTCCAAGGGCAACGCTGGGAGAATGGCTCCATCGCTGATGGGGCCGGACTTGACATTTGGCGTTGTCATTCACTCCCGTCCTGGCAACGAGGGTACACCGTCCGGAGGTAAAAGATACAACGCCCTTCTTCCTGGATTCAACGCCCATCGTACTGGAACGGCGCTGGCACAAACGGCCGACCGCCTGCGCGGTCGGCCGTATCTCTCCCCCGATCAAAACTTTGCAACCCCAGGACAGCGGACGTGGACATCGAGACCAGGACCGAAGTCCGCTCATGTCTGCTGTACAGACCGGCGGACAGGAGCGAACTATTCCGAATTGCTCCGACGGACCAGTTCGCTGCGCCCCTGTCCGCCATAGCGCCTTCTCTGGAACATACCGCCGGTAGGGTCCGCAATTTGTCAACAAAATGTAACAGTTCTGTAGCATTTCGCTTAAGCTCTCGCCGCGGCGGAGACCGGGTTAGGATGAAACTGTCCAGAGACCGGAAATGGCTTACTACAAAAACACTACGCAACGCTCCGCAAGGGCGAGGTCTTACCATGCGTCGTTGCGCGCTTTCTCAGCAACCAGACGCCGCTGAACTCAGTTCACTGGCGGTCGAGATCAGATGCAAAATGCAAGCACGCTGGTTCGCAGTATTGGTCAGAATCGGGCATAGGGTTTGGGGTTCCACAGTTCGTGCCGGCTTACGCCTTCGCCGTCATCAGGTCGAATTCGCCCTGCGGGTAACTCTCATCGGCAGTACCGATACACCGGGCCACATCTGACGGGCGCAGCCTCACCGATGACCCTAAACTAAGGCGAAAATACTTGGTTCGGTTTATCAGCCAGATATCGCGGGAACAGAAGGATACCTGAACAGCCACTTACTCAAACTGTCGAATGAGCTGAGCGAACTTAATCCCGCACGGGTTGTGGATTCGGCAATCTGAATAATCTTTCGAGTTCATCCAGTGAAGAATCTCCTGATAGCTCTACCCACGGCTCCATCCGGAAGCCATCATCACCTTCCACCTTGTAAATGCCCTTTAGTCGTCTGCCGCCAATCCTCAGTTGCAGATCGCTGCTTAATTGTTCAGACGAATAAAATTCTGTGCCTTTTGGCTCCCCCGATACCCCGTTTATAAGGCGGACCGGCCCATCAGGAGTAGCAAAAAGGCCGTCCTCAATTTCATGTAAGTTGATAACCCATACAAGACGCCTGTCCTCAAAACCCATCTTTATCTCCTGCTCACGGCCGATTTGGGATGGTGGGCTGCACAATTTGGGCGCGTATCTTTCACAGTCCCTAGGACGCTCCCGGTAGGAGGAGTTTCTACTGAGGCAGTCGAGCCGTCAGGTCGTAGAGGATCAGTGTCAATCCCTAAGGACGCCAGAAACAACTCGTCCTCTACCTCAACCCTGGGGCTGGGGTCATGAATAATCCGGCAGAACTGCAGAAAGCCTTTGTCTCCCATGGCAACGCCGAAACCGTGCGAGAAGCTCTCGAGTTTTTTTTCGTCCCATGGTGAGAGCTCCGGTCCCTTACTGTGATTGATGTGCAAGTCAAGGGCCTCATCGTCCCTGAACAACGAACGAATTGCATTTCTTAAGAAAGCTTCTGGTTCGCTGTTGTCCATTCCCATGACATTTCTTTCGGCAAGTTAGCTCCCGATATGACACAGGGGGAACACAAAATGTAACTAAGCGGGACGCTTCCTGGCTGGCGTTGCATCGCGTGCCAAATTGGTAGAACTGAGCCGACAGCCCAGGCCCTGAAAACAAATGGCTTGGTGCTGGGCTGGCTACTGTAGGGATCACGGATCACCGAACTGGGTACCGCCCTCCGTCAACATGTAGGTAATGCCCGACACCGTGACTGTCGGTGGTGGTTTGTGCCTCTGGACAGCGCCCGCCGCGGTTTAAGACCTCGACTTCTTGCGAGAGATCCGACACCTGGTCCGAGGTCAGCCTCTGGTGCGTGCCAGAACGTGGCCGAGCCGCTTACGAGACCGACCATCTTCTTTTCATCTTTATCGAATAAGTTCCTAGCAGATGATATCGACCGAAAAACGTAATCCCGCATCACAGCACCGCGGTCTCGTGCAACAGAGCGCCCTTGCTGAAGCGCTCCAGGCTGAGTACTTTGACATCGTCCACAACACGGGTCGTGCCCTCGAGAATCAGGTCGGAGACGATTTTTCCCGTTGCCGGAGCGTGCATCACGCCATGGCCGCTGAAACCATTGGCAAAGAAGAGTCCGGGCAGCTCAGGCACCAATCCGATGATGGCGTGATGGTCGGGAGACATCTCGTAAAGTCCAGCCCATGCACGTTTCGGGTTCACGGCCAGGTTCTCAAAGCAAGGCACTCGGTCGGCAGCTCGCACCAGCACTTTCTCGATGAACGAAGGGTCAAAGTCGTACTTATATCCTGGTGTCTCCTCCGGGTCATTCCATGCCAGGAGAAATCCTCGACTCTCAGGACGGAAGTGGAACCCATTCGTCATGTCAACCACCATAGGGATAGCGTGCGAAACTTCATCGAAGGGCTCTGTTGGGACCAGCATGCGCCGCAGCGGTTCGACGGGAAGATCGACACCTGCAAGGGCAGCTGTCTGCGCTGCCCACGGACCGGCAGCGTTGACCACCACGGGCGCGCTCACCAGACCACGGGTTGTTTCCACACCGCTGACAGCACCTTTGTCCCTGGTAATACCCGTCACCTCCGTCGATCGCCACAGCGTCACGCCTCGTTCGCAGGAGCGAGTGGTGAAGCCAACCATGACACTGTAAGGATCGACAAAGCCGTCGGTAGGGCAGAAGCTGCCGCCCAGCACGTCATCTGAACGCAGCTGCGGAACCATCTCAACGATGTCGTCGCGCGTTACCATCCGTACCTGGGTCAGCCCTAGTGACCGTTGCAACTGCTGATTGGTTCGCAGGTATTCAAGATGGGATGGCCTGGTGGCGACAAACAGATAACCCTGGGGCCGGTAGTCGGAAGGAAGGCCAAGTCGCTCTTCAAAACCGGCGTAGAATGGGATCGAATAGAGTGACATCTGAATGTTTACCGCCGTGGCAAACTGAGCTCGGATTCCCCCCATGCTCTTGCCGGTGGAACCTTTGCCCTGGTGGGACTCCCGCTCCACTAGTAGCACCCTGCAGCAGCCAGCATCGCTCAGATGCCACGCGATGCTTGAACCCACAATGCCGCCTCCAATGATCACCACGTCCGCGATCTGCATTGGGCAATATCCTGTTTTCCCTTCCGCTTCCCGGAAGCATTGTACGTGCTAACCAACTCGCGCCTGCCCAGTGTACTCCACTTTAAGGCTAGTCTAATCAGCACTTTATGGGTCGCGGCGGCGACCCTCGATTTTCCACGCCAAGTCGGGATTTGCTTGACATCTTAGCTAGACCGCCGCAAAATGCGACCATCTACCCAGTGTATTGCGCGACTGTGGCCACTGCGCGAGACTTCCCCCATCGAGTATCGCAGCCCGCAAGCAGGCAGAAATCTCTTTGTGCCGGTGTACGGCGCAGGAAAGAAGCAATAATCGTGCGATCTGCATTCCGGTGTTCCAGTTTTCTCGTCCTTTCGGCTCTGCTGTTGGTTTTTGCAGCGCTCTCCTCTGCGCAAGTCAGATTTGAAGACTTCTCCAACCCGAGTCAGTTGCGGTTCTTATCGCTGAACGGCAGCGCCCATACGGCCACCTGGGGTTCCCCCCCGGCCGCGGTCCTTCGCTTGACCGACGGCGGCGCGGACAACCCGGAAGCGGCGGCAGTCTACTTCCAGGACACTGCGCATGCCCAAGGTGGTACAAGTAAACAGCAGGTTGCGTCAGGCTTTACCACCTGGTTTGAATTCCAAATGCATAGTCCGACAGCGTGCTGTACGCCAGGAGACGGGATAGCCTTCATTATCCAGAACTCCACGGCCACAGATCCCACCTACGGGGCCAGCGGTTTCGGTTTCAAGGCTTTGGGTGCGGGCAACGGTGGCGCAGGCGGCGGAATGGGCTATGCGGGCATCAATAACAACCTGGCGATCGAGTTTGACATTTTGCAAGATCCCTGGGATCCGTCGTCCAACCACATCGCAATCCAGACTTGCGGCCCCGGAACCAACACGCCGGTGCACCTGCCCGGTAACTACACCATTGGGAATAACAACAATGTGCAGAGCTGTCTCTTGAGCCAGCAATCAATCGACTCCAACATTCCCGTCATGGGCCCTACATGTAACGGGTCTTCGTGCACGGACGGTTCGATGCACAATGTGGTGATCGGGTACACGCCGCCCATGGGAACCCAGCCTGGTAAGCTCCAGATATGGCTGGATCCCACCTTTTTTACAGGCACCCACACTCCTACCGGTCCGGCCACGATGTCGGTTCCCTATAACATTGTTTACGACCCGGAAAACAATCCGAGTGGGCTGAGTCTCGACACAACAAACTGCGCTCCGGGCCAAACGCCCTGTGGCTACGCATGGGTTGGCTTTACGGCGTCCCAGCCGAGTGAGGGGACGGCTCAGGATATTTTCGGATGGGAGTTAACGCTGTCGGCTCCCACCATGTTGACGGAACCGCTTCAGCCAGGGGGCACACCAACAGTTTTTGCCTTCGGCGCTCACCAGACGACAGTCACCTATCCTTCCGGGTTTCAGCCAAACGGAGTTTCGATGACCGTGACGTCGACACCTACCGACCAGCATCAGTTTTATCAGAATCGGTTGCTGGGAACCCAGTTCTCCAATGAGCAATGTATTGTGTATGAGGGTACGGGGGGAGGAACCGGCCAGCCCGAACAGAGTGGGAACTGCGTTGTTTACTCCTACACCTGCCAGGACTCGATGGGAAACCCAATAACCTGCCCGACCGAGCCGCTGTGTACTAGCCCAACCCAGCCTCAGTGCATTCTTATCAACACAACCTTCTACACCACGGAGAACGTTACCCCGACCAACGCCGACTACCTGGAAAATGATGCCATCGGTGACAATAACTGGATGAGTATCTTCACCTCATACACGGACGACCCCACCGATGGTACGACGGCGGGCGGTTCAAGAGGCTTCGGCGGTACTGGAAACTCACCGCTCCAACGTCCGGCCAATGGCACGAAAATTTTGCAAGGGAGCACGGGCGCGGATATTGTGGCTACCTTCCGGCCGGGACAACCGTGACGAACTGAGTGAAAGTTCTATTCGGTGGCAGTTCTCGAGATGGGTTCCCATCTTGAGAACTGCGATCTGTTTGAAAAGGCTCGTCGCGCAGAGATTCTGACGCCGAATTCTTGGCAGGCCGTCTGTATTTGGGTGGCGGCATTCCGCTTCTGAGAAGGAAAACCTCTTCCCACACTTGTTCCGTCTCCGTGCTGCCCCTTCCGAATCGCGCTTGTCAAGTTACGAGACGAAGAAAAAATGTTTGGGGGACGTTGGCAACATCTCAGGGGTTGGCAAGTCTAGGCAGCGCCGCCCTGGTAGGATTTGGCCTCGCTGTAGATGACCTTGAGGTCAGGGCGTTCAAGGATGTGGGCTGCACTTTTCTCCCTACTGATGATCGAGTCCAGAATGCGTGCCGCTTCGCGATAATGCTGAGGCGCCTCTCTCGATTTGCCCATTCGCGTCGCCGCGTTACCCAGCATGTACTCAGCATCAGCCTGCTCCAGTAGCATTCCCAGTTTGTCGGCTTGTCCCAGAGCGGCTTCCAGTTCCTGCCGCGCAGCGTCGGCGCGATTGGTGGCTAACAGGGCCTGCGCGTAGGAGATTGAAGCCCGCACCGACAGTGCTTTCAATCCTGTCGAACCCGCATCCTCCATGATCTTCTTGAGCGTCGGCAAGGCGGTTTGTGCGCGCCCCTGCTCCACATCCACTCTGGCTAAGCCAAGTCGGGCGCGCAGGCTCTCCTCGGTAGGTGTCTTGCCAGCGGCTTGCAGCGCCCGCCCGTATTGTTGACGGGCGGACGAATAGTCGCCGCGGTAGAAGTAACTGTCGCCCAGGCGGTTCCGCGCCTCGGCAGTTGCAGATTCATCCTTCACCACCTCCGCCAGCTTCAGTGCGTCGTCGATGTACTTCTGACCTTCCTCTCCTCGTCCTACGAGAGACAGAACATCACCGTACCGGGCCAGGGTCTCCACGGAATACCAGGTACGATCATTGAGCTGCCGGAAGCCGTCGATCGCCTCCTGAAGCGCGCTCAGTGCGGCATCGTACTTTCCCTGGATGGCAAACAGAACGCCCATGGTACTGGACGCCAGCGCCACACTTGTCTTGTTGCCCGCCGCCCGACTGGCGTCGAGAGCTTTTAGAAACAAAGACTGCGCGGTCTCATATTGTCCGAGCTTGAAATTCATCTCCGCCAGATTGCGCAGAGACTCGACCGCCTCATCGGGCAGCTTCAATCGATCGCGAATTTCGTAGGCCTGCTGGAAATAGGTCAAAGCAGCCTGGTATTCCCCCTTGTTGTTGTACGCGCTGCCGATATCGTTGAGGCACACAGCTTGATCGGGTTCGGTCCGCAGATCACGGGCCAGCTGCAAGGCCTCGTTGTAGTACTTGAGGGCCTCGTCGTATTTTCCGTGGTCGTGATAGAACGTCCCCACATTAATCAAATTGTTGAGCAATCCTTCCTTATCGCCGATCTTTCGGTCGAGTTCCAACGCCGCCTTGTAGCTGGTAAGGGCGGCATCGGATTGGCCTAGTCTGTCCTGCACCCCCGCCATCATTCCCAGGCTAAAGGCTATTCCTCCTTCATCGTTGATCTTTTTCCTGATTTCCAGGGCCTGCTGAAAGTTGCTCAGGGCCTCAGCTGGTTTGTCCAGATCGTTGTATGCAATCCCGATCGCTTGAAGGATCGAGGCTCTCTCCTCCTGGTTGTCGAACTGGATGGCGAGAGGCAAGGCTCTGCCGAGAAATTCCAATCCAGCTTGCGGCTTCCCGTCCTTGATCTCTACCCGGCCGCTGGCACGTAACGCGCTTAGGTTCTTGGGGTCGGAGGCCAGTACCTGGGCAAGGTGCTTCCTGGCTTCGGCGAAATTGCTTTCCCGCTCGTAAAGGCTGGCCAGAGCCGACTGCGCATCATTGTCATTTGGATTTACCTTGGCCAGGTTTTCATACGCGCTGATTGCCTTCGTCGTATCGTGAGTAACGATGGCGTGGTTCGCTTGAATGAGATATTGCTCTGACGCGGGGAGGTTGTTACTCAATTCGACCGCTCTGCGCGACGCTTGCTCGGCTTTGTCGTCATAGTGGAGGTTGGAGTAAAGAACCGCCAACCGGGAAAAAGCTAGAGCGAAGTTCGGATCTTCGGCCGTAGCCTCCTCCAACTTGGCAGCTGCTGGTTTGTTGGCCCCGGCATGGAGAAGCTGCATGCCTTCTTCATATGCCCGCAGCGCCGTGACGGAGTTGGTCAAGACGCGTCCCGGATTGCCCTGTAGCTCCTTCAATATGTCAGGCGTTGCCGCCAGCGTCTTCTGGATTTGCCCAGCCAATTTGCCTATGGCTATAGGAAGGTCCTTCAAGGTTGCGACTTCGGTTGTAGCTGGCACGTCGCGACCGTTCCTGAGATCATGCACCATCGCATTGATCCGAAACTGATTACCCTCTTTCACCAGCTGTCCCGCGACTATGGTTTGCGCGTCGGTGGCATTTTTGATGTTATTCAGGGTCGAGTTGTCCACCTGGGGCGTCGACGAGAAACGCAAATCGTGCAACACGTCTTGCACCCGACCGGCCGAAACCAAATGCAAATGAGCCGACTGGCCGATGTCGGAGATCAGCGTGTCAGAAATCGTAGAACCTATCCAGTCCAGACTGGGATCTCCCGAACCGTTGTAAAACGGGATGACGGCAACTGACATCATTGGGCCCGGCACCCCCTGCAGTCCTGCTCCCCCTGTTCCGGAGCGCGCCCGGTTGTGAACTGCCAGGTACCCTCCCGCGGCCACCACCACTGCCGTGGCTCCTATAGCAACCCAGTTCCACGGAAAGCGCTTGACGGGAACCGGCTTGGGAAAAGCTGAGGTGAGCAGCGATTGACCCACACGCCGCTTCTTCCCCTGCCAGATTTCGATCTCGTCGATCACGTCCTGGATGGAAGGAAAACGTGCGGCACGATCGCGTTCCAGGCACTTGCCAACGATCGCGCTTAGTTGCAGCGGGATCGCGGCATCCACCTCCGACAGCGGAACGGCACGCTCCTGAGTTCGTTTGACCAGACTGGCGATGGCGCTTTCTGCGTGGTAGGGCAGGCAGCCGCTGAGCAGCTCATAAAAGATAAGGCCCACCGCGAACTGGTCGGAGGACGCGTCCAGTTCGTGCCCCATGGCCTGCTCAGGCGACATGTATTCCATCGTCCCCACCATCATGCCGGTTCGCGTCATGCCATCACCCTGGACGCTTCGGGCCAAGCCAAAATCCATGATGACGACACGGCCAGAGCCATCGCACATTACGTTGCTGGGTTTCAGATCGCGATGGATAACGCCTTCGCTATGCGCCGCCTGTAAGCCCGAACATACTTGGACCATGATGTTGGCAGCTCGCTCTGGCGATAGCTTCCCGTCGCGCACAAGGATGGAGCGCAAGTCCTCACCCTCGATGAACTCCATGGTGATGAACTTCACCCCTTCGGCTTCGTTCAGGTCGTAAATGCGGATGATGTTCTTGTGAGTAATCTGCCGGGCTAGGACCAGTTCCTGCTTGAAGCGCGCTAAAATAGCGGGATCGCCGGCGAGGTCGGGGCGAATCACCTTCAATCCCACCACCCGCTCGACCTCCATGTCCCGGGCTTTGTAGACGGCCCCCATGCCGCCCATCCCGAGCAGCTTCAGGATTTCGTAGCGGCCTCCGAGGACGTCGCCTTCCCGGAAGACGGTGGCTCCAATCGAGGAAAAAATCGGGTGCGGAGTGCGGCTGCCGCCAGAGTCGCTCGACTCAGCTGCCGTTAAGGCGTCGGAAGGATCCTTTCTTGGTGGGGTTGGGGAAGGAGATTCCCTGGGCAATGCGGAGGCGTTTGGAAGGGTAGGTCCTGCGATGTCAACTTCAGGAATTGTCAGCCCCTCTGAGTCGAGATCAGGCCTGGGCGAAGCGGCGGAACTCTCGCCGCT
>CAZDYZ010000393.1:0-6125 GCA_964509525.1 uncultured Acidobacteriaceae bacterium | reverse complement strand
CCATGACACGTCAGCTGTGATTACCTCCAGCTTCTGGTTGCGGTGGATTTAGGTTGAATAAAGACGTCGCCAAACCCGGTTGTGATTTTCAGGGTTTTACGGCACCACGACTAGCTCAAGCTGCGATCTTTAGATTTTCTGCACCGGGCCCATCCAGGCGCTGGATCCACCCATACCTATGCAGGGTGCGGCAACCGCAGCATGCCAAAACAAGTCTCAGTCATCACGATGGAAACGCCCGTGCACCTCGGGTGTTGCTCTCAGCTCCCTGACTTTTTGAAGCCACTCCAAAGCCTTTGGCATGTTTCCAAGATCACGATAGGAGACGGCAATGTTGGTGGCGATCTTTATTTTGTTCTCCTGGTCCGGGGCATCAGCCAAAGCAGCCTGGTATCGCACGATTGCATCTTGCAACTTTCCGTGTTTCTGGTCGTAGACAGCAATACATAGATTAATGTGAAAATCGCGAGGAGCCATTGTCAACGCATTCAGGAGATGCGGCATTGCCTCTTCTTCTTTGCCCTGGTCCATCAAGATGGCGCCAAGGTTACCCTCAGCCGCCCAATGATTCTTTACTACCTGGGCAGCGTGGGACCATAAAGTGAAGGGGTCTTTCCAGTAGCTAATCTGGCGACTGGTGACTGCGGTCAGTGCCAGTAATACCGCAAAACCTATGCCAGCCAGGGCGGTCACGGGAATACGTCGTTGCTCAGCCCAATCCGATACGCCCCAGCAAATCATGATGAACAACCCCAGAAAGGAGTCGTAGGCGTAACGGTCGGCCATTGATTGGTTACCCACCTGGATGATACCGATCATGGGTGCCAGGGTAACGAGAAACCATAGCCAGCCCACCACCAGATAGCGCTGCCGCCGCAACGCTACGACGAGCGCACTGATCGCGACCAGGAAAGCCAGTGCAGCAAACGTCGGCCAATGCCAAATCCAACGCAGTTCATAGGGGTATTCGGGGGCTAGGGCAGACGGCCACAAGGCCTTTCCCACGTAACGTGCGTAGGAGAGGATCGCGTTCCCCAAACGCGTCGAAAGCGTGTACCGCCAATATTGCGGCCGGGCCATGCCTTGCCCCAGCATGGTCAGGCCCGCACTAGCGGTGAACAGGACCATGAGAGGAACCTTTTCCACAACAAGAGAGAAAAGGCTTCTGGCCGGACAGGGCGTCACTGGTCTAGGCGGCGAAGGCAGCTGACCTTCGTCGGAAAACATACGGTACAAAGGCCAATAATCCCAGAGCAGCAGAACGAATGGCAGTGCAATCACCTGAGGCTTGGCCAGCAAGGCCAGCGCAAACAGAGACGCCACCACCACGTAACGGGAGATGCGAGGCTCACAGGCATACCAACGGTACGCACCCAAAGCGAGCAAGAAAAACACCGTGCTAAGGACGGTTTTGAGTTCAGAAACCCAAACCACCACCTCTACATTGAGCGGATGCAGAGCAAAGAGCGCCGCCACCATGAAACTGCGGCCCGTAAACCCGGTCGCCTGCCTCAGCACCCAAAACAGCAGCAGGACGTTTACCGCATGCAGTAACACATTGACATCATGGTGACCGGCGGGCTGCAAACCAAAAATTTGACAGTTCAGAGCGTGAGCAATCCAGGTCAACGGATGCCAGTTCATCGCATGCCAGGTAGTAAACGCCCAAATTGTTGTTTTCCAGCTGAGTCCGGCTTGAACCCGGGTGTTCCCAATGACATAGAGACTATCGTCGATGTTGGAAAACGGATGACGATGCACAGGAGAGTAAACTGCAACAGTTACCAACAGGAGGATGAGGACGAGACCCACGACAACCCACTCCTTTGCGAAGGCAGCGGCGAGTGGAGCCCTCTGCTGCGACATCCGTTGCTCCGAACTCAAACCGATGGACGTCGCTGTTCCTCCTGAAGTCAAATCAGTATAGGCTCTTGCTTACCGGATCCCAATGCTGGTGTGCGAAGGATTTTATCTTTCCCGCTTTAGAGGCAACCGATCAGGGCTTCAAACACAGAAGTTATCTTTCCTGGGCATAGAAATCGATCAACTTGGCCGGTGCTTCCCTATCTCTGTTTCTGATTCCGGATGGCGGTTGCATGGAACCGTGTCTTCCCTGCTACACTATCCTCCCGTGCACGAAGGCAGCCACACCTGCCATGCCCCCTGATCGGGTTCACCTGAACCTCCGCATTCTCTACTTGAGGGCCGATTCTTCATTCAGCGCTAAACCAACTATCCTAGGAGATCGTTTATGAAGGTACGCGTGTTATCGGCGCTGCTGGCCTGGATGGCTGCCTCACTTTCTGTTGCCCAGTCGGGATCACCAGAGAAGCCGAAGTTCAGTCCACCCTCTCGCAAGTTTCACTTCACCTATTCCTTCACGGTGAAGGACATTCCCGGCGGCACCAAGGCCGTTCGCGTATGGGTACCGGTGGCACAGAGTGACCAGAATCAGACGGTACGTCTGGTGAGCGTAAAAGCTCCGGGAAAAACGGAGATAACGCAGGAGCCGGAATACGGTAACCGTATGCTGTACGTGGAAATGCACAATCCTGCTTCCGCCACTGCAGAGTTCACCCTGGAATATGAGGTCACCCGCTACGAGTATTCTCGCGGCAGCTACGCGCAACTGGAACGTAAGGACAGCCGGCCGAGCGCCGTGCCGGTGTCGATGAATCGCCTGGTTCAGCCGGACAAGCTCGTCCCCACGGATGGCAAGATCAGGATCCTGGCTGAGCAGGTGACTGGGTCCCAGACGGGAAGCGTTGCCAAAGCCAAGGCAGCCTACGATTACCTGTTCACAAACTTTCGCTACGACAAGACCGGAACAGGTTGGGGGCGAGGAGACGTGGTGTGGGCCTGTGACGCCAAGCACGGCAATTGCACTGATTTCCACTCGCCGTTTATCGCCATGATGCGGGCTGATGATATCCCCGCCCGGTTCGATATCGGCTTCCCGCTTCCCGAGAACAGAGACAAGGGGGACATTTCCGGTTACCACTGCTGGGCTGAGTTTTATGCGTCCAACATCGGCTGGATCCCGGTCGACATCTCCGAGGCGTGGAAGGCGAAGGAGAAAGAAAACTATTTCTTTGGCAGCGTGGACGCGAATCGAGTCAAGTTCTCCAGCGGCCGCGACATAATCCTCTCGCCCAGACAGAATGGGGAACCGCTAAACTATTTTGTATATCCCTACGTCGAAGTCGACGGCAAACCTTATGAGGGGATCAGCAGGCAATTTAGCTTTGAGGAACTGAAGGCCGGAAAGCAAAAACCCCTCCGCCCGCAGATGGCAACCGGATCGCCAGGCATGTAGAGGTAGCATTGCTACCCGCCTTTCCTGCACGGCTGTCTCTTCGGAGCTTGTCTTTGCTTCTCCCTCACGGGTGTCATCAGCAAGGATCAATTTCAGCGGCGACATAGACTCTGCAGCCCGACTTGGGCAAACCAGAGTGGAGACTGAGCCCGGGTTGCAACACCTTTTCCCCTTGGATCGTGTTTCCATTTTCGGAAACAGCGGGAGGGAATACCATTAAGGAATCGAACTTTGCGGAACCTACGACCTATGCCGGGGGAAGTACTGGCAGAAAGCTGAAAGGGTTCACCACTGAGGTGACGTTGCTGACCGAGTTGACTGACGAACAGCTGCTGGAGCAAGCGCTGGGCGGAGATGAAGGTGCGTTTACCGTGCTTTATCGTCGCCGACAGGGATCCGTGTTTCGGTTTGCGCTGCATATGAGCGGCTCGACGCAGGTAGCGGAGGAGGTAACGCAGGATGTCTTTGTGTTCCTGCTGCAGCGTGGCAGTGGCTTTGACCCCAGCCGGGGCACACTAGGAGCGTACCTGTTTGGGGTGACCAGAAACTATGTTCGGCGGGCGCTGGAACGAAACTATTCGGAGGCGCTGCTGAACCATCCGGCCGATGAAGAGGCCCAATCGCTTTTGACCGTGGACGACCCCGCGGACGGTATTGCACGGCTTCAGGCCTCGACGGCGATTTGGAAAGCGGTTCTATCGTTGCCCGAGCATTATCGCGAAGTGGTCGTGCTCTGCGATTTGCAGGAGCTGAGTTATGCGGAGGCGGCAGAAGTGGTGGGATGTGCAATCGGAACGATTCGTTCGCGCTTGCACCGGGCGCATCACATGCTGGGGAAAAAGCTGCAACACGCGGCTGCAGTAGCGCCCGGAGGAGTCTCAAGAGTTGCCGCGAGGTGTGCCCTATGACATGTCGTGAGTTTAAACATATCGCTGCCTCTTTGACGTTGTGGGAGTTGTCGCGACCTCATGATGAGCAGATGCTGAACCATGCCGATGAGTGCGCCAAGTGTGGTGCCTGGCTGGATAAGCAGCAGCTGCTTGCAGCGAGCATGCAAACCCTACAGGCGCGAATCGCCGGCCGGCAGGCTGGCCCTCACGTGGAACGGGCGCTGCTTCGGATGTTTAGGCAGGTCCCTTTCGAGGGTGCGCAACCAGTTGCGGCGTACCGTTCCGCTCCAATTGCATTCCGGCTGAGCCGCTTCTTTGAGCTTGGCGCCTACGTGGCGGCGGCAGCCGCCATCGTGGTCGGACTGTTTCTTGGAGTACGTCTCCTGGAGCATCGTGGAGAAACGGCTCTAGTGCGGGGCCAGTCCACATCAGCAAGGGCTCTGCCCACAGAGCGGACAACCGTGGCTGAAAACACAAAGCTGAAGGAAATCACGCCGACCATGCGCCAACAGCCGGCGATGTCGGCAAAGCGCCAGTCGTCCGTTCACCCTGTCTCGCGGAGTGGCAAGGTCAGAGAAGACAGTTCAGTCGCTGCCCTGCAGACCAATGACGAGGATTACGTCGCTCTGATGTTCTGCGATCCCCTGAGCTGTTCCGGTGACGCCCAGGTAGTTCGGATGGAACTGCCGGCGACGGGAACGAGTGATCGCGATGCTCAGTCGCAGATCGCTGACGTAGTTGTGGGGTACGACGGAGTCGTGCGGGCGGTACGTATCGTCAACTGAGATGTCAACAGAGGTTGGTTGGAATCGAATGAGGGGCAAACTTATGAATTCGGGAAAGCTTGCCGGTCTGAGCGGCGCTTGGACCTGGCTATTGTTCGGCTTGCTCATGTTGGGGCTGGCTTCGCTGGCGGTGGCACAAAGCAGTGCGCCAGCGGCGCCTCCGCCGCCACCACCAGGAGCGATGATGATGGGCGGTCCGGGTCCGCACATCATGATGCATGACGAAATTGGTGAAGGCAAAGTGGTTACGGGCGTGCCGATGACTGGTGTGGTGGTGGTAACTCGCAACACCACTCTGGCTGACGGCAACCATATCTCGACCCAGACCCAAACCAAGGTTTACCGCGACGCCGATGGTCGGGTTCGGCGCGAGATTGGGTTCGAACTGAATACGCCCGCCACCGGTGCTGCCAAGCGGAGCATGATCGTCATTACTGATCCGGTGGCCGGGAAGAGGTATATGCTAAATTCCCAGACCAAGACAGCTCACGTCATGTCCCTTCATGCTCCCAAGCAGGGACAGGGTCCGCCGCCTTCTCCGGATGGACAGGCTGACGCTAACATCAGTCGCGAGCAGTTAGGAACCAAAACGATCAACGGCCTGCAGGCTGAAGGGACGCGGGTGACACGCACCATTCCAGCGGGCAAGATTGGTAACGAGCAGCCCATCGTAGTCGTCACCGAGCGTTGGTATTCCACTGATCTGCAGCTGCCGTTGACGACGACCCACACCGATCCCATGATGGGTACGGTAACAACGAACCTGACCAACATCACGCGTACAGCGCCGGATCCGTCGCTGTTCCAGGTGCCGTCCGACTACAAGACCGTCTCTGGCAGAGAAGACGAGGTCATGTACATGCCCATGAGACCTTAGGGCTGCTGGGCTTGCGACTGAGAGCCAGGAAGGGCTGCACTTCCCCTCCTGCCAAGCATCGAAAGGGTCGGATGAGGCCCGACCTGGTGGCGACAGACGCGGCCCCTTTTGACATCTCCCCTTTTGCGGTGGAGTACAATCTCTTTCCACCGTGGTCCGCGTCGCATTTAGAGGCAGTATGTCGTCGCTGAAGCTGGTTCTCCCTTTTCTGGTTTCCATCTCTACTTGCTTGGACGTCGTCGCCCAATACAACTCCT
>CAZDYZ010000392.1:0-1995 GCA_964509525.1 uncultured Acidobacteriaceae bacterium | reverse complement strand
CATTCCCGATGGTGATGGCGATGGGCGGGATGTTGGGCCTGATGGGCGTGCCGCTTCCAGGCATCGAATACGGAATCGCTCTCTCGGCTATCATGCTGGGCGCTGCCGTCATGTTCGAGCTTCGGCCGCCGCTTGCGCTGGCAGCAGTCCTAGTCGGTTTCTTCGCCGTCTTCCACGGACACGCCCACGGTACAGAACTCCCCGCAGGCCAAAGTGCGCTGCTCTATAGCATGGGGTTCGTGATTGCGACCGGATGTCTGCATGCTGTGGGAATTGGGATCGGTACCGTACATCGATGGGATTGGGGACAAAAGGTTTTGCGCGTCGCAGGCGGTGCGGTCACCGTGGGTGGAGTCTTCTTTCTGTGGCGGGCGATCGCGTGAGCTACCTGCGTAAATCGCGCCTGCCACTGGGCGCCTTCGTTGTGTTCACCGTTTTCGTGTGCGCAACTCCTGTCGAAGCGCATCTGAACACTACGGGCATGGGGCCGCTGTATGACGGGCTGATGCACTTCCTGATGAGCCCCGAGGACCTGATCCCCGTGCTAGCACTGGCCCTGCTAGCTGGACTGCGAGGCGCAGCCTACGGACGGCGGGCTTTGTTCACTCTTCCCGTGGCGTGGCTGCTAGGTGGCCTGGTGGGAATCAGTGCGACGGCCAGGAACGGAAGCCCATTTGTTTCAGCTGCATGGTTTCTTCTGTTGGGAGCTCTGGTTGCCGCCGACGCAAGACTGTCGTTGCGCACGACGACCGCGATTGCTGCCCTGCTTGGTGTCTATCACGGTTATCTGAACGGGACGGGCATGGGCCAGTTCGAGACTGCATCTGTTGCCCTGCTCGGGTTGGTGTTCGCTGTGTTTGTTCTGGTCGCTCTGGCAGCCGCCTTCGTAGTTAGCTTGCGCGCGCACTGGACACGGGTCGCAGTACGCGTTGCCGGAAGCTGGATCGCAGCAAGCGGCTTGCTGATGCTGGGTTGGGCAGTGCGTACCAGGTAGTGACCCGCGTCTCGCCCCCAGATTCCCAAAGTTCTGAGCGGTCGAAGTCCTCCGGTGACAAAGACGTAGGCGAACCAGAGGCGGCCCGCGATCAGCGAAGATCCATCCTGCCCAACGGTTGGCGCGTCAAGCTCAGCGACCTCACCTAGTCCAACAGGAACACCCGCGGTAGCTTGTCGGGAAGCTGAATGGGACGATTCCGGTCGCATCACCAGCAAACAGGGACGCGCCTGTTCCCGGCAGAGATATTCGCAACGTCACCAATGCGAAAACGGAGCTCGGAGGTAAAGCATCAGGAGGAGGTACACGAGTCCGGGGAGGACTCTTTCGCCCAAAGCCGTGGATGGTTTTGCGATGACTACGATATCAGCATGGTGTGCTGACTAGAACCCGACTCCCGAGCCGCACAGATGTAAGAAGGCGTCGAAAACAGGCATCATCCAGCCGAAGGGCGCTGCTCTACCGTGCTGAACCACTTCCTGACGGTGGCTCGCCTCACATTATTATCTCGATTCCCCTTTGGAGGATTTATGCACAATTCATGCTGCATTGACACGATCGTGAACCTACTGCACCAAAATCAGGGCAGGGCCGGGACTAGCGTCAACGTTAGAGGTACAGGTTGGTAGCGATGGCCGCGATTGGCTATGAACGAGTGCTCGAATTCAGCTTGCAGGAGCTTGCACATCCGTCGATAGATGAGTCTCCGTTTGCCGGGGGCGATGCTACGGCCGGGAGCGAGGATGAACTACAAGCCGTGGTGGCCGGCCGCGCAAGCGATTGTGACCTTTCCTTGAGCATTCGCGAATCTCGCTTCTTTCGTAACATTGCGCGCCGCCGGGCAAGTGGGGAGGCACCGCGCCGCGCTTTGCTGGAGTTGGAGGCCTTCCTCAACGATAGCCGCAACGTTTGGGAGAACAGCTGGGTCCGTTTTCCCCAGTCGCGCCTCAGCGTTAAAGCGCTTCAGGTGTTCGACGCTGATCTCAAAAGTGTCAGAGATG
>CAZDYZ010000391.1:0-1812 GCA_964509525.1 uncultured Acidobacteriaceae bacterium | reverse complement strand
GAAAGAGATAGCCAACGGGGTATCGATTCGATCGGGGTTCCGTCACTCATACCGAGTTCCTGTCTAACGTGCGGAAGCAGGAGAAGCCCCTTTATAGTTTGCAAGACGACCGTCGCCTTTGAATCTGGCATAAGGTCAGTCTTGCTCTCCAAAAGGATGAACAGGTTCTCTGCCTCTTCTTCCTTGCCAGGCACTGCTGCGAGACTCAACCTAATGATTTCCTTGATAGACCGGTCTGTGGCTGTTTTGGTTTGCACTTTGACTGAGCCTAGCATGCCTCCGGAAACTCCATTTGGGTCTGGATAAACGAGGGCCTCATCCGTTCCGCTGTGGACGAACCTGATCGCCCCCGACCTGACCAGTTCCCAGAATCCTTCGCAACCCAAGAGCGTGTGGACTCGCGCGAAGCAAGAGAATGGAAGGTAGGTTGTGTCGAAGCACAGTAATCCTACGAGCAGGTCGTGCATCGCTGTGGATTCGTCCGATGGCTTGTCATCGTCGGTCCAGCCCATCCCTGTCACTACCTGAAACGGTCCCCAACCCGGTTTATCGAGTTGTAGCTTGTAGGAAGTCTGCCATTTTCCTGGCGGGTAAATATCCGATATGAAATGGGCGCTCCTGAGGGGCAGGTCATTCTGTACAGAATGGGCGGGGTCTCCGCTTTGCGCCGGTGACTGACGGGTGAAGTTCACTACCTCCAGCACCTGCAAGGCTGCACGGTGGTCGGTATGCGGTTCGGGCTTGTATTTGATCACCCGTACACTCTCCGGCAAATTCGCCGGGATTTCGGACGCGATGACGTAATGGGGACCATCGCCAAAGATCCGTCTCAGCTCGCAATTGGCGGCGAGCAACTCAATGACATACTGGTCGCCCAAACTGTATCCGACAAAGACAACCGTGCACATCGCAAACAGGCATTGAAGTAAACGAAGGTAACGCGGATCGCTGGTGTAGACCTCATAGTCACGGGACGTGAACACTGCAGATTCAATCGAGCTCACGGTGCCGTGAAGTTTGCACACAAATCCAAGTCCGCTTTGGACCATCTCCAGGCACCGCTCAAGATCAGATCGCTGCACGGTTGACGCGCAAGCGAGGTTTCGCTCCAGACAGTCATCGATATTGGTGGTGACCGCATAGACCGGTTGGGCACTTTTGATATTGCCGATGAATCGGGAGTAAACAGGCTTGGTCTTGCGGGTCTCGAATGAACGGGCCAATTCTGAGAAGTAGCGCCGCTCGTTCGCATCCCTGCACAATTGAAACACTTTCGGATAGTCCTTCCGTTTAAGAAAGTCGATAGCGGCTCGACTGTCGTAGTGTGGCTCGGAGCGGAGAAAGCTAGAGTGGAACTGATCGGCGAGTTCTGGCCATAACGGATACCCGCACCATGCGCTCGCGCCGGCACCCACCCAGTACAGTATTGGCTTTGTGGATTTGACTGAATCGCGGAGCTGGCGTAGTGAATAGAACGTATCTCGGTCTTCCGCGTCGAGCATGGCATTCAACCCCCATTTCTCAGTTTGCGCAGCTGGGGGCATTATACGCTAGCCGGGACTGGGGCGAAGAGACGCTCTGCCGTCTTGAGGTGTCAACGCTCAGCAACACGCACAGCTTCAATGTGCACCAGCCAAACCCACGGCAGCAGCCCTCTCCCGTGGGGAGAGCGTGTCATGCTGGGGCGTTGTCATCAGCCGGAGCGTGACGGGTTCACCCTGAACGGCCTCACCGTGAACGGGTGAGGGGTCGATTGGCGGGTAGGGCGTCTTTTGTGGCCTTGGGAAGTAACCCCTCACCTGTCCGTCGACA
>CAZDYZ010000390.1:0-2067 GCA_964509525.1 uncultured Acidobacteriaceae bacterium | reverse complement strand
CGATGCCAGCAAGAATGGAATTAAACAAATTGAAGGCGCCCACAGCGCCGACACAGACGAAGTAGAAGAGCGTCCGCTCAACACCTAAATAGGTGAGCGGTTTATGCAGGCTCTTGAAGACTCGATTTGTGCGACGTTTCTGCTGTGCTTTATCAGTCATGTCGTTCTCGTTTTTCGCGTGGCACGCAACGGGATTGAAGAGAGCGTGGGGAAGGGATGTCAGACTCCCCACAGCCAACTCAAGACATTCACCGCGAGGACGGCTATGCCAGTTCCGGCGGCAACTCCGGCGAGTGCCTTCTTAGCACCGGGTTCACCGTGAGCAAAGCCGTAGCCGCCGATGACGATGGCGATCAGACTTGCGACCTTCGCAATGGTGCCTGTGAAGAGCGTCTGAAGTGCGTTGAAACCGGTGTCGAAGGGGCTGCCTTGGGCATGGGCCACTAGAGGTAAAAGCAACAGGAGGCAAAGGAATGGAAGTTTCGATGTCGCCAACCTGAAGCGGACACCCGTCTTTTTCTGTGTCGGAGCCTTTGGTAGTGTGAAACCCGACATGAGAACCTCCGGCAGCGATCATTAGATAGCGGCTTTTGGTTCACCTTAGCGAGCAGACTGTTGTTCGTCCAATGACTTTTCGGCCGGACAGTATTCCATCCAGTTATAGCGCCTCAGGCTCAGTAAATTCGTCGTAGTCCGAGAGTACAATTCGATACAGCGATGACTCGGCAATTCTGTGCCCTATGTGATCTCGATATCAAACGAGAGAATGATTCTCGGGAACACATTATTCCGAACTCGATTGGAGGCCGGAAGAGGGTCCGTGGATTTTTGTGCACGTTGTGCAATCGAACCGCCGGTGGAAAGTGGGATGCCGCTGTCGCAGACCAACTTAACTTCCTAGCGCTACACTTCACGGGTCGGAGGCACCGTGGCGAGGTACGGCCTGGCGATTACAGGACTCTCTCGGGCATGCGAGTTCGCCTTCATCCAGATGGCCATCTGACGTTTCCGCCTTCGGCTCCGAATGTCACGAACCGAGGATCGCACGTCGAGATCAGAGCGCGTGCGACCACAAGAGAGCAGGTCAGGGCACAGTTGCAAGGGTTAAAACGTCGTTACCCGAAGCTCGACATCGAAGAGGCGATGTTGAGCGTAGTTGAACAGCAGGACTACCTTCCTGAAATGGTTGGTACAGTTTGCAATTTTGGAGGACCCGAGTCCGGTCGATCAGTTGTGAAGACGGCATTTGCGCTAGCAGTGGCGTCTGGCGTTGTGGCACAGACTTGCAACCAGGCTCGGTCTTATTTGAAGTTGGAGGGCGGAGAGCCTTGCTTTGGTTACTACTATGAACGCGACTTTGTGAAGAAGCGACCTGCCGACAGGGTGTTCCACTGTGTAGCAGTAAAGGGCGATCCTCAGGCAGGGAGACTCTTCGGTTATGTTGAGCTGTTCAGTGCCTATCGGATGTTGGTCGGGTTGGCCGATCAATATCGCGGCGAGCCTCTCTTTAACTCGTATACGATTGATCCGTGCAACGGTGAAGAATTGAACCTCGAATTCGACCTGTCTCTCACGGACGACGAGCTCCTTCGCGGCATATCCAACGAGTACGAGTATTCAGCTGGTATGATGGCAGCATTTCAAAGTGTCGCAGCGATCGCTCAGGCTCGATCCTTTGCTCGTGAGCAAAGGCGAGTCACTAATGCTGCGTGGGCCGGTGCTCTGTCGAAACTCGGCTTGTTTCCAGGTCAACGAATGACGCCGGAGATTGCGATGGCCTTGGCTCGCGAGATCGTCTCAAGGATGCAACCGTTCCTGTCGCATTTCGTCACAGCAAACAGACCATGCAGGGTAGTGACCGAAACGCCTTTAGGGAACCGGCCGGGAGACTGTACCTAAAATGTACCCAAACGTTGGCAATGAGGCCTTTCTCGGCCTTTTGGTCCACAGAAGAATCAATAACTTACGTGTTGTCAATGTCGTGTGATAGTTCGAGCCCGACTAGCTCCACCATTTCAAACCCCTGAAAATACGCGGGTTCTACGCGGTTTGCGCGAATCGTACAAT
>CAZDYZ010000389.1:0-5943 GCA_964509525.1 uncultured Acidobacteriaceae bacterium | reverse complement strand
CATCTCACGCGAAGACTCGAAACGCCTGCTCGATTGGGCATTTCGCTTGGACTTTGAGCGTAACGGGCCCAGCCTGTTTCGAATTTGCGACACCATCTTCCGAGGCTGGAAGCGCTACCGCAATCACCCCGACGAACGGGTGCGGCAGCGCATCGCCAATGAGTCTGCTAAGCTGCGCAGCACTTACGATGCCGCATTGTGGGCGATGGAGAAGCGCCTTAGGAAAACGAATGCCGTAATTGCGAGCAGAATTCGCAGATTGCGGTGCGAGATCGAAGAGGAATTCGGCACCGGTACCCGGTTCTTGCGCGCAGTGACCGGACCCATTCTGCTGTGGAGTTCGAAACGCGAAGAACGGCAACTGGCGCGCGGTAAGACTTATGAGCCGGCGACCTTCATTGATCGACGGAACTGGGCGAGGTAGACCGTCCTACGCGGCAGCTCGATGACATTCGAGTGATATTGAAAATGGCAGGCCTTTCCGAACATCCGATAGAACAAAAGTTGAATAGATTGCACGCCACGGGCACGATCGAATTCGAGTTTAAAAGTCGATGCAAGACTCGGACTCGACTAGCTGCTGGCGTTTATTCCAGTTCCGCCTAATACCTTCAGTGATTTGGCTCAGGAACTCGTCCGCAACTTGACATCACCTCGAATCGGTAGTGCTAAAGGCCAGCTGCAAGTTGTGCAAGTTCCGTTCTACTGAGTTGGATTAACGCGCCAAGCGTTGATTTTTAGCTGACTCAGGGTTGTCTGCACCAATTTGCCCAAGTCTCGCGATTCCTGCAATAGCGCCTGATCGCCACCCGATGCTTGCTGCTGAATGCATTGCAGATCCCCGCTAACCTTGCCCGCATACGAAATCCTGGTCGTCGTTCCGAAGGACGCCGATTTTATGCAGGACCCGATCGGGATTCTACTGACATCTCCAATCTTGGTAAGCAGGTTCCGCAGCTTTGTTGTATCGATCGTTCCAGGAGGAAACTCTCGCATTACCCCCAGAGAGTCAGTTGCGCCAATAGTTGTTGCGGTGGCACTGCCGTCATTGTGTATCAAAATGTTGTATCCACGAGTGTTGGTGGAGCCCGATTGAATTATCACAGCCAAATCTCCTCCACCCGCAGGCTTCGTCTCCTGTCTCGCCTTCGCTGTGGCCTGGTTCACCGGCGGGGTTCCTTTCTGAGCCGTCGCATGGCTGCTTTCTAGCAACCCTGCGAAAGTGAGTAGGTGGAGGCCGACGATGAATACCCACCGCCGCCTGGGTAGTCCTGGCTCCGTCGCATCGCGTTTGATTGCTTCGTCTTTTTCTCTCGCCATGGTGTCTTCTCTCGCAAAGTCGATTTGCGACATCATCGTCCGTCTCACCAGAGAAACCCCTCCAGCACGAGCGAACAACGCGAAGACACTTCTTGCAGCCTTTTGATCAATGCTGCCGGCGGCAGGCCATTAGCCTTGTGGCGGGCAAAGATCCCTATTTTCTTACCGATCTACGTAGTCGTCCGCAGTGTCAAAGCAAAGAAACTCGAGGAAAGTAATCTGGCCTCCACGGTGCTCCTGCAACCTTCTGTGAGCGGCCCGCCTCTAGAGCGAACGCAGGAAGTTGATGACGTCTTGCTTTTCTGGAGTGCTCAGCCGATTGAAACGCTCGATAACCTTATTAGCCTCGCTTCCGGGGCTCCTGTGGAACTCGATAGCTTCTACCAGGTTGCTCGTCCGTCCGTCATGGAGGAAAAATATACGTTGTCCAACACCCCATAGCGGAGCGGTTCGGAACTCATCCGGGCCTGCACCGCCTTGCGTGATGCCGTCCGCGAGACCAGTGCCCATGTGGTGGACAAGGAGGTCGGAGAACAGATTCACGGGCTGATTGGAAAGCGCCGCGCTTGGGACGGTCGAGGAGCCGCTTGCAATCATCTTGCCCGTGGTAAATGAAGGCGCATGGCAATGCACACATCCAACCTTCGCGAAGACAGCCCTCCCGCTGACGGTGGACGGAGTCTCGGGCGCAGGAGTGGGCGGGGCCAGCATACGCATAAAATCGGCAAAAGCCTCGATGTCAGAGAGGACGGCTGTATTGGGATTAGTGGCGGTTGTGCCAGTCGTGGTGAAGTTCAGGGTGTCATTGGGCGTGGCCGTAAAAAGACAGCCCGGAGCTTCATCGCGTTCTTGGGGAAAGAGTTGGTTTGAAATCCCCATCTCGACATTGTAGGCCTCACCCGCGAACATCAGGAGTGACTTGTTCTGGGCTTTCCATCCGAATCGAGTAATTGTCCCGTCGTTAGCGCTGCGGTTCACGTTGCCGCTTAGGTGGGCATTCGCGTGACCAGAGATGCCCAACGCCTTCTTCAGAGAGGCGTTGGCCTTCTGGTTCGCAAGGATCGCTGCGTCGGGAATCGATTCAATGAGCCCGGCGCCAAAAACCGGCGTAGGAATGCGGAAAATGATATTGGGATTCCCGCCGCGGCCGGTGACCGGATTTCCAGCCGGCAGGAAGTTGGGTTGGGCGATGTTACAACCTACCGCATCACTGCGGCCGGTGATGACGAACACGTTGTGTACCTCACCATCGTTCGTTCCATCCGGATTCCGCTTAAAGCGCGCTTCGCGCACGGGACCGTTGGAGGTGATGAACCAGGGCACCTTGTTTTTTGCTCCGTTAAGAGTGGCGATCGCAATCAACGGGTTTTGCGCCGGGCTCGAACCGCCTACAGCTGGCTGGGAATGACAAGAAAAGCACTGGTTTGAGTTGAAGCGAGGCCCAAGCCCTGTGTTGTTGGTTCCGGTAACGGACTCGATCTCCATAAATCTCGCGAGGCCATCTTGGAAAAAAGCGCTTTCGTCTGAAGTTAGTCCAGGCAGGGGATTGCCGGCACCCGCTGCGCCACCGCGAACCCCAGGGTCCACAGGGACGCCAGTCATCTGACCCGCCGTGCAAACGCAAGTCGCCACAGCTGCGGCAACAACTCCGCCTAGAAGCGTTGAAATAACTTTGAACCTTATCGACATGACCCACCCTCTTAGCGAAAATGTTGGTTACTGAGGTGAACGAACTCGTTGGAAATGCCATCCCCGGGCCTAGGATTGAACCACACCCAGCAAACAGTACCATACCAACCCAAAAAAGTTCGTTCTTACTGTCCAGCTAAAGCGGCCCCATTGGGCGCTCTATGGCTCTTTGCGTGGCTCTTGCCACAGGCTGAGACAGGGGACGCCACCCCAGACCGGACGCCGGTAACGCCCGTGAGCGTCACAAAGAAAGGAGACCTATTCGCGGAATGATCTCGCATTCGGCGATCCATGGTTCGCGGCTCGAACGACAAGAAGTGATGATGAAAAGCTCCCTTGCAAAGAATTTCTAGCGGTAAGAGAGCTACTCCCTATCCGCTCTCCTTGGACGATAGCCTCACCCGCTGGGAAGATCGGCTAAGATTGGAACAAATCAACTCCGAGTTGCAGGGAGCTGCCTGCGACGCGTCAAGTTGCGCTCAGGCTTTTTCGACGCACGACAAAAGAAATCGTGCTGCTACTTTGTTTATCCAAAAAAACAGACTCGATGACATGCAGTCACACACTGCCCATGTATTGTCGTCTCCACGTGTTCACTATCCCTACCTCCCGTTTTTTCCCCAAGCGGCACGGGTGGTTGGCACGTGTCCGAGCTTCGGAACCGATCACGCACAAGTCGAGTCAGAGAACGGCAATCAGGTAGTCCTGCCGACACGCTTTCCAGGTACATCGAAGGCAAGCTGCAACGAAGCCCCAAGCAAGCGTTACTCAAAGGTTATCGGCCGAACAGCATTGGAATGTCTTCCTATACTATGAGCTGACAGCTCGACGGAGTAGAAACATGAGAACCAGGCTGGCTGTAATCTTGATGTATGTCCTCTCATCGCTGAACGTCGTTGCGCAGGTGACGAAGAGCGGCTTCTTCAAGACTTCCGACGGCGTCAGGATCCACTACCTTGAGGCTGGCGGTGGTCGGCCAATCGTTTTCATCCCGGGTTGGACGATGCCGGCCTGGATCTGGCAGAACCAAATCGACGCTTTTTCGAAGAAGGATTATGTCATTGCCATCGATCCACGCTCTCAAGGCGAGAGCGACAAACCGTCTTACGGACACCTGCCCGAAACCCGCGCTCGCGACTACAAGGAACTCATAGATCACCTCGAACTGAAAGAGCCGATCCTCGTCGGATGGTCGATGGCGTGCGGTGAGCTGGTCAAATATGTGGAACAGTTCGGCACTGATAACATCGGCGGTTTAGTGTTCGTGGATGGCTTTCTCTCGGACAAGAACGGCTCCGAGATGTTCGCCAGCCTGTCGGGCTGGATGAACCAACTCCAACAGGATCGCCAAAAGCAAGCTGAAGGCTTCGTCCGAAGCATGTACAAAAAGCCACATACCGAGGACTACTTGCAGCGCGTCATCGCAGCCTCCATTCAGGTCCCAGCCGATACCGCGGTGGTACTCGTCTACAACATGATTGCCACAAAGGACTTTTCAGGCGGCTTCGCCAGAATGGACCGGCCGCTGCTCTTTACCTACCAGCCTGAAACTCAGCAAAGTGCTGACTTCCTGAAATCGAAGCTCGGCGACAAGGTCCGACTGGAGCGATTTGATGGCGACGGCCACGCACTGTTTGTCGATGAACCAGAGAAATTTAATCGCGTGCTCGAAGAATTTCTGCAAAGCCTGCACAAATGATTCGAGCCAGCCCTTCCAGTAGCGTCTAGGAAGCTTTGTAGGGCATCCCTTCGTTGCGCAAGTGGAGCCTTGACAGCACAGTTGGAGACCATGAACTGGAAGACTGTTTCCAGTACAAGACGCAGACGAATCCAACAGACCCATTACGCGATCATCAATCGCACGGGACGGTGTGAAGGCTGTAAGTTCGCTCTTGCCTCTGCCTACTTATCGGCTAGATCCGCGGGAGGTGGCAGCGGACGTACTGGACGCAACGTTACATCAATTCCATATGCCACAAAGCCAGCCAAGACCAGAAGGACTCCGAACATCAGGCTACTGACCCCAAGAATTTGTTCGTGGTCGCCGCGAACAAGGGAGAAAACCAGCAGCAGCATTGGGAACAACCCCAAGAAGATTCCCCCAAATATACCTCCCGGGACCTTGAACGGTCGGGGCAGGCTGGGTTCGGTAACACGCAGCACAACCAGAGCCAGGAATTCGAGAAACAGACTCCCGCCGTAGATGAGCACATCAAGTGTGACGAGCCGTTCGAACCCCAGTCCGAGGCAAAGGGCCCACCCGATAGCGAGAACCACAATCGAGACCCATGGTGCTTGGGCGCGCTGGTTGACTCTGGCAAAAACCCTGGGCAACATTCCATCCTGAGCCATTGCATAGGGCAACCGCGAGTAGCTCATCACCAGGGCGTTAAACATGCCGAAGGCGCTCATCATACCGCCAAGCACCAGCCCAATCCGCAACAGCGGTCCCCCGAGCAGGCCCGCAACATCCGCCCACGATCCTGTTTCCCATGTCGACGGACTGAGGTGCGTCATCGCCATTGCCGCAACCGGAAGAACATATGTAATGGCCACCAGGATCACCGCTCCCACCATGGCACGCGGATAGGTTCGCTGCGGTTGATTCACCTCGGCTGCGATGGTCGATGCGTTATCCCATCCCATGTAATTCCACATCGCAATCAGCAACCCGCCGATGATGTCAACATGCGCAGTGCTCGGCGTGGTTACCGCATGTGCCAGCGCTCCGTATTTGAACGGAGCCAATATGACGATGATTGCGAATGGAGCGGATAGCAGACAGAACAGCCAGATCGAGGTAGTTGCCACAACCTTAATGCCTGCGACATTCAGTCCTGCGCAAACGGCCACTACCACCAATCCCACCAATACTCCACGATAGCCGACGCCAAACCAGGGGAAAAGACGCGCAAGATACAAGACAAACAGGGT
>CAZDYZ010000388.1:0-5976 GCA_964509525.1 uncultured Acidobacteriaceae bacterium | reverse complement strand
AGTTCATAGGTCTTCTGTTTCGCCGCGGCGTTGGTCACTGCCAGGTCAGCCTCGAGCAGATCGAGCGCCACCGTCTTGTTCCAGGGCAAGTCCTTCAACAGAGCGTTGGTGTAAACGTACCCGTTATTGGGAAGCGTGGGGAAGCTCTGTTTGGTGATGCTAAGGTCAACTAGCGTGACCACTCGGTTGACCTTGTCCACTTCCGTACGGGCAGTCAGCCAGATGACGCCGTAGTCGGTCTTATCGGCTGACTTCAGCCGTACGGCGGCGCGGGCGCTCAGTTGATCGCCCGTCCAGCTCTCGAGCTGCGGTTGAAAGATGGAGATGGTTGCTCCTTGATAGGTAACCACCCGCGGCCACGGTTCGCTCGGATTCGGGGGCAGCGTAGAACTAGCGGCGGGTTGCCCACCGTGCGATGAGGCGGACGGACTGCCGCCCGTCTGCGCCACTGTTAACCACGATGATCCAGGGCCGATACCCATAACCAGAAGATATGCGATCAATTGTCTCAACATGGCTTTTATTGCTCCCCTTCCTGCAACACACCGTCCAACTACTTGAGCTCTGTCTTTCGCATGTGGTTCATCAAAGTTAAATGCCGCTGCGTTTTCGACGCAAGAGCCCTTTCCGCTAAGGAAGCGGGGCGCATGGATCTCAATTACGGCTTGCTGGTCATGCATCGAGAACGTCGGATTGCCATCGCAGATTCGCTGATAAACACGTAATGACACTTCGCACTCAGACCCATCCAAAATACGATGCCATGGAGCTGTGATTTATTGAGCGCATGCGTGGACAACCTACTGACAAGTTGCAAAAATACAGCATTGTTCCATGGACAAATCTTTGAATTCGCAAAGTTTAGAGAATCTGGCAGATTGGTTAGCTCATCAATGGTGGAAACTCACTGCCTTTACGATTTGCAGGCGGAAACCCTCGTCGGTAAGCATTCGCGATATCTCAGCCGCAACGTCTGGATCCTAGTTGAGAAGAAGCTGGGGATGGCAAAGGTGACATATGAGAAGGAGCTCACAGCCCTTTTTGTGATTGATCCCTATAATGATTTCATTTCGGAGGAGAGGCAAAAATGGGATCGTCTGAAGCGTGTTGCAGAAGCAAACAAATGTGTTCCTAATATGTTGCAAGTCCTTATTGCTGCGCGGAAGGCCAAGCTTCGCGTTTTCTATGCGCTGCATTATAGATACCGCCCCGGCGACTACGAAACATGGAAAGACATTGCTCCTTCCAGAAAGCAGCCTGGTTGCGAAAGACCTTCGAAAACGGCGCTTGGGGTGGCGAGATCCGCAGCGAATTCGAGTCTCAGCCAGCCGATATCGTGGCCCTCGAGCATCGGTGTTCTAGTGGGTTTGCGAAGACAGATTTGGATTCGCAGCTCAAAACACATGGCATTCATAAGCTCATCGTCATCGGACTCATAGCGCATTGTTGCAGGGAGGCAGCTGTTCGCTTTGCTGCTGAGCTTGGCTACGAGGTCACGGCGGTAAAGGACGCGACCGCGAGTCACCCGGATGAGGAGATGCACGCCGCTCCCGACATCAACTACGCCAGTGTCATTGCCAGCATAAATGAAGCCGTCGAATCGATTTCTTCTCTCTAACCCTAATTTATAATTTAGGAATCAAAGCGCAGTCCTGATTCCATCATCTGCGCGCTTTCGGCAGTAGTGTTCACGGTCCGCGAAGATTTATCAGGGCAGAGCCTCGAGAAACGTTAGCCGGCAGAAATCCTGATGACGAGCCAGCCAGCCTTGCCTTATAGTTGGCTCGGCTCGAAGCCGGAATTCCGTGAAAACGCCTGATCACTTCTGGGAGAAGATCCCGCGAGCCTCTCTCGCCGTGTTCCTGCTCGGCGTCTTCTTCATCTTCGGCATCATTGGCTCTGCGATTGATACTATGACCATGGGGCTGCAGTCCACGACCCACTATCTGATCAGCGTGGTCTTGTTTGGCGTCTTCGCCATCGTGTATGCGACCAGCGGCTTCATGCTACGAGGCCGTTCGTTGAAGGTCATCTTCCCTGTGATGCTCGTGCAGATGGTCGTCATGGGCCACGTCCTGCCAAGGATCCCAGCCCCCCGTCAGATGGGAGCTGTGGATATAAGTCACCTGCAGAGCCGGTTGGCACTCAATGCTGGACTGACGATTGGCGGCATGGTGCTGGCCTACAGTTGCTTCATTTATGTCTTTATCAGCGAAGGCCGTCGTTATTTCAGCGTCCATGCCGAGATGGAACTGGCCAGCGAAATTCACCGTGTGCTGGTACCGAATATCGAGACGCGGATTGGGAACTTCGAGTTTTACGGCCGCTCTCTGCCTAGCGGGCAGGTCGGTGGCGACCTGATCGACCTTCTGCAGAACGGCGACAAGTGGATCGCCTACATCGCGGACGTTTCGGGACACGGCGTAGCGCCGGGCGTGCTGATGGGTATGGTCAAAAGCGCCGCCCGGATGTATTTGTCATCCAATGAAGGCAGCGACCGCTTCCTGGAACGGCTGAACTCCGTCCTGAACCCAATCCGGAAACCTGAGATGTTTGTCACCATAGCATTCCTCGCATGGGACGGTACTCAATTGGCGTTCTCGACAGCCGGACATCCGCCCATCCTGCGACACTGCCGAGATGACCGCGCCACCAAAGCGCTCTCGTGCTCCAACCTACCTGTGGGGTTGTTCTCTCCGAGTGAGTTTGCTGCTGACTTCGTTTCAGCATGCAAAGGCGACTTGTTTCTACTTTTCACAGATGGGCTGCTGGAGGTTACCAATAAGGCTGGTGCGGAATTTGGCATCGAGGGAATGATGGCTGTACTATCTTCGACCGACCACGAGCCGCTAAAGGCTTTAGCGGACAGGGTTTTTGAAGCATCAAGAGCCTTCGGACGGGCGGACGACGACCAATCACTCCTGTTGGTACGCTGTTGATTTCTCATTCGCCAGAGTGGTCTGCCGTAACAAGTGAACTGTCAAGACCCCATCGATCCGATGCACCGTTCTGCAACCCAGGTCAGGGGTGGTTTTCGCTGCCTTCGAGGCCGAGGAAGTAGTGGCCTTGAGCGTCGGGGCAACGATCAGTTTGCGATTATCAGAAAATGCGAGCAGCCAAGTGAGGGCGCCCATCATGGTGGACAGCATCGCAGCAACTGTTGGCCTGGCTGTCGCCAACGGGGGAGGGAATCGTGCAGCCCATCGGCATCGATGCCCCGAAATCGCAGCCCGCTTTCACGACTCGCTCGGCAACTTGCCGGCCTACCACCGGCAAAGAGAAAAACGGCGAGGCAGAGGCGTCCCATCGTTTCTACATGCAGGGGCATCATGCCGTTTCCCGATGCGCAGGTCAAATGCTTAACAGAGCACTACAAACTACAAGAAGATCAGCTGGGCAAAATTGGACAAACTGGCGGTGAGCCTCCTGACTTCGGCTCACCTGAACGCGAAAAATCACGAAGTTAAGAGTCCCGCAGAGATGTACTGGGTTCGATCCCGACGAGGTACGCCTACTGTTATATGTTCGTCAATGAGAGCACCAGGTTCCGTTGGTCCGAGGTTCAAGTCCGCCGTCCCCGCCAAACGGACAACCTCTCGACCAGTGCACACGTACTTAGCAGCTCTAGTCGCCACCGACGCTGCAACGACCGCCCTCCGAATCCACAAACTCTGCCAGGACACCTCCGAAGTCTTGCTTTGTCGGGGGCATACTGAATTCCACACCTCTTGCCGTCATCTGCTGATGGAAGTCTTGCAAATTGGCAACATTGAAGCCAAGCTCAACGCTTCCGGCAGGATTGTTATGCGACGCAGGATGCAGGGCAAGCTTTGTTTCGCCAGTCGCAAATTCGCTCCACCCCGGAGATTGAAACTTTAACGGTAAGCCGAGCACATCGCGATAAAATCTCACTGCCCGGTCCATATCAGTGACAAACTTAATTACGTAGTTGAGTTTCATAATCGACGCCCTCCGATGGCCGGAAAATAATTTAGCGGCTAGAGACTTTGAATTACCGGATCTGCCATCTCAATTCTGACCGCGACTAAAGCGCGGCTGAGCTTGCAGGGCCTTTCACAGCCACCAGGGCAGTCCACTCGGAGTGGACTCGAAGACCCCCAGGCTGACATCGCCGAGATCTTTCCTCATTACTGACATTTGTTGTTTTCAAGCTCCCAGAGTATACCGGTCCGAACAGGATGCCAGCAAAAACAAGGCTTTCACAACCTCACGGCCGAGTGAACACGTGGTCGTTCCGATGGAACACCAAGCGATTAGGATGACATGGCAGGGTGGTAAGTAAGGCCGATGATGATGCCCAAAACAAGCCACTTCACGAATACGCTACCGCTTGTTGAGGGTCAGCTTGCATCCGCTGTTCAAGTTGACGTAGCTGTACACCACAAACACAAACCGCGAATACTTCGATCAGGCCGCCCACAGGCTACCAGGATACAGGCAGGCCCGCGAAACAGCGCTTGGTTTCAGTGTCTTGTGATCGTAGTAAGGGGTGTGAGCTGCCATCCTGTGCAGTGTTGGCCGGTCTACGATGGCAGAGTATCTCCGTAACGAGGACCGAATGGCTACTGGTGCAACGCACGCGTATCTGCTGTCGGTCTACCTGGATTGGATTGGCTGCAATGCGGCGAGAGTTCTCCGGCAGCCAATCAGCGGCCAGAAAACCCCCTTTGCGGTCACTGACTCAACTTTGAGCGCTCGGGCAGGCAACTCGAAGTTTGCAAGAATAAGCGCCGGGCGCCCTGCCTTGGGGCTCCGCGTCCCCTAAAATCTGTGTAACTTTCTTCACTCTGTAGCGTACTGCTTTATGGACACCAAGAGAAACAATGCGAAAGGATCGCAGCCCCGCGAGGGCACAGCCACGCAGATGGAGGGGCGGGATCTGGAAAGTCTAGTAGAGCGGGCACGAAGTCACGATGCTGAGGCGCTGGAGGAGATCTATCGCCGCTATGTCCGGCGCGTGTTCGGCTTGTGTCGTTACATGCTGGAATCAAGGGAGAGCGCGGAAGATGCAACCAGCGAAGTCTTTCTTAAGCTACAGCGCACAATCGAGAGCTACGACGGGTCGATACCGTTCCCCAGGTGGCTACTGCGGGTGGCTGGCAATAAATGCATTGACACCCTACGCCGCCGGCAGCGTGGGCGGCAGGTGTTTGTGGAAATTGAAGACGGAGCTGCAGTGATCGAAGCAGTCAGCCCGGAGCCGACGCCGCTCCGTGAGGTCATCAGCGCGGAGGAGAGGGCGCAAGTACGCGATGCCATTGCGCGCCTGCCGAAGAACTATCGCGTGCCGCTGGTCCTACGCTATTACAGCGAATTGAGCTATGACGAAATCGCACAGCAGTTGGGCCTGCAGAGGAACTACGTGGCTGCATTGATATTTAGGGCCAAGCAGGAGCTGCGCCGGGAGCTGGCCCCCAGGAGCAAGTAATCATGGAATGTTATTCGGAACAGGTTGTCGCCATCTTCGTGGACGGCGAATTGGTAGTGGACGAGGCGCGGCGCCTGCGAGACCACCTAGCCATCTGCCGGCGCTGCCGGCAACTGGTGGACACACTGCGCGCGGAGAACCGTGTTCTGAGCGAATGCCTGCGCGAGTTTCCGGAAGAAGTGCCCAACCCAGCGGGCTTCTCCCGTATGCCATCGTCTTGGGGATGGGGTGACTTGGCAATGTTCGCTGCGCTGCTGGCACTAGGTTCGATCGTTGCCCCTTGGATCGATGAGCTGAGCATTCCGCAAGCGCTGCAATGGTTGAATCCCTTCAGCTTAAGCGGCCGCACGAACTTGATCTTCAACCTTTTTTACTATTTCGCACACCGAGGTATTGCCATGCTGGCTGATTATGCTGCTTTCGTCGGGGGAGTCTTTTTGCTGTTGTTGTTGTGCAGCAGTGCACTGCTGCTCGGACGCCGGTGGCGGCTGCACCAACCTGGTCTTTGCCTGATCGTGCTGCTGGCG
>CAZDYZ010000387.1:0-2644 GCA_964509525.1 uncultured Acidobacteriaceae bacterium | reverse complement strand
CACCGAGTAGTGACGCGCCAAAAGCGGTGCGCCCCACCTCTAGCATCGCCTGACTGATGCTTGAGCCCAAGGCCATGCGGATGCCAATCTCGCGCGTTCTCTGCGCAACCATGTTGGCTACCAGCCCACTCACGCCGACTGCGCTAAGCAGTAAGGCAAGAGCTGCCATGCTGCCCAGCAACGCCACCTCGATTCGCTGGGTTGCCAGCGTTCGTGCCAGCAGATCCTTCATGCTGTAGAAGCCGGAGGCAGGCAAGTTGGGATCAGCCCTGGCTAGCGCGCGCTGCATCTCCCCGGGCAGTCCCTCGATGGGACCTGCCGTACGGACAACCCAGTTCGGTTGTATCCACATATGCACCACCGAGAGGAACTGCGCACTTACCTGGGCGGCGGGAATATACATCGTCTGCTCGCTCATGAGCGGAGCGATCGGCTCCAAGCCCGAAGAAATAGGGACGTCGCTTACCTCGCCCACGATCACTGTGTCCTTGTTGATGTAACGGCCTACTGGGTTGCTCCCGCCATAGAACTTCCGCGCAAACGCGTGATTCACTACCGTCACTCGCTGGGCACCGGGGCCGTCAGCATTGGTAAAGACTCGACCTGCAAGCAATGACATCTGCAGGGTGCCGAAATATCCAGGCGTCACGTACACTAAATTTGCTCCGTCCTGGTGTCCGGCCTCTTTCCCGTCGCTGAGTGTGATCCAGTCGTTGAGGGTGTCCTCGTAGGGCAGGCTCAGCCCGACATCGGCGTCCTGCACTCCGGGGATTTGCCGCATCGCGGCAGTGCTCTCGTCCAATAATCTTCGGAAGGCCGCGGGATCGTGATAGCGGGTGTCGTCAAGCGACGCCTTGGCCACTAATATGCCGTTGGGGTTGAATCCCGGCGGCAGAGTCTCTAAGTGAATTAAGCTGCGAATCAGTAGACCGGAACCAGCCAGTAGCACCACCGCAAGCGCCACCTCTCCCGCAATCAACGCTTGGCGTACGCGCGTGCTGCCGGAGCTGGCCACCGCACGGTCGGACATGGAGGAACGCAGATCCACTCTCCTCGCCGTGAGCGCCGGAAGCATCCCGAAGAGCAAACTGGTCAACACCGAAATAACCAGAGTGAAGGTCAGCACACGCCCATCGAGCGAAACGCTCGCAACCGGAAGGAAGTTTTCTGGCAGCAGCACAAATAGACCACGTAGCCCGAGGAAGCCTACCCCCACTCCACCCGCTCCGCCCACCTGCGCCAGCAACAGGTTTTCAACCCAGAACTGCCTCTGAATCTGCCACCTCGAAGCGCCGAGCGCCATGCGTGTCGCCACCTCGGAGGTGCGGCGCAGCACGCGGACTAAGGTCAACCCAGCCAGGTTGGCGCAAGCGATCAGAAGGATGAATCCAGCAGACAGCATTAGCGCCAAAATCTGCGGACGCAGCTTGTCGGTCTGGCCCTTCTGCAGCGGCACGCAGTAGTAGGTTACCTGCGCTCCGGGATTGCCCGCCAATTCAAAGCGATTCGCGCGGAGCGACCAGGCATGGTTTATCTCGGTATTCGCTTCCTGCCAAGTCGCGCCATCGCGAAGCCGGGTGATGACCTCAAAGTTCGTTCCTCCACCTTCCCCTTCGCGGCTGGGCTGGAGCGGGGTGTACACGCTCGCGTTCAAGGGTGTCGTTGCGCCTTGTGGCAACACGCCGACGACCGTGTATGGCTCGCTCCTCAGCAGAATCGTCTGGCCAAGGATGCTCTGGTCCGCGCCTAACACATTACGCCACAGAGCGTAGCTGAGAATAGCGGCCTTGGGTCCGTGAGGACGGTCTTCCGCCTCCGAAAAATTACGTCCCACGATCAGTTGAAGGGCCAGCACGTCAAGGTAGTGGGTCGAAATGCGCCCGTAGTGCACGTACTCCGCGTGCGCACCTGCCTGGAGATTCACGCCCGAAGTCCCTCGACTTGAAACGGCCGAGATCAGGGAGGGGACATTGTCCCGCAGCAGCTCCCACTGCTCACCATTTAGACCGTGCCGCTCATCGGAGACGCTGCGACCGGTGATCCGTGTGTAAATCGTGCCTATTCGTTCGGGATGCGAATAGGGCAGGCTTTTCAACAGAAGAGCGTTCACCAAAGAGAAGATCGCTGTGTTCGCCCCAACGGAGAGCACGAGAGTAAGAACCACGGTAACGGTGAAGCCCGGACTTTTCCGCAACATGCGCAGGCCGAAACGCACATCCTGAAAAAGCGTTTCGACAAAATGCCCGATGCGAACCTCGCGGACCTGTTCTTTCACTTGTTCCACCCCGCCCAGTTCCAGGTGCGCCTGGCGGTGGGCTTCCTGCGGACTCATGCCTGAGCTGATTTTTTCGTCCACCAGCAGTTGTTCGTGTGCGCGAACTTCCTCATCCAATTCGCGCTCCTCGCGCTGTCTATGGAACAGGTTGCGCAACAGACTTGCCAGTCGAGTGAAGGCCATGTTCTATCTCTTCAGGAAGCTTCCAACGTCCGCGTAATCGCCAGCGCAATGCGGCCCCAGCGCTTCGTTTCCGCCTCCAATTGGCGGCGTCCCGCGTTTGTCAGCCTGTAATACTTGGCTCGCCGCTTGTTCTCTGACTCTCCCCAAGAGGAGACAAGCCAGCCTTCCTCTTCCATGCGATGTAAA
>CAZDYZ010000386.1:0-3158 GCA_964509525.1 uncultured Acidobacteriaceae bacterium | reverse complement strand
TCTCTTGCAGTCCTTGAGGTCATACCACTGCAACTGCTGGCCTGCTACTTCGCTTTGAACAGTGGCATCGATCCGGATCGTCCTCGCCATCTTTCCAAGTCGGTGTCCCTGGAATAGTAACCATGAACCAGACGGCCACCGTCACGAACGTACAACCTACGCTGCGGCGAAGTCTCGGCCTTGCGGATCTGATCCTGTACGGGATCATCGTGATCCAGCCCACGGCACCCATGCCGGTTTTCGGTGTTATCTACGACGAGGCTCGAGGGCACGTGGTGACCGCAGTCCTGCTGGCTATGTGTGCCATGCTGCTCACCGCTATCAGCTACGGGCATATGGCGCGACTCCATCCCCAAGCCGGCTCTGCCTTCACGTATGTGGGCAAGGAAATCCATCCCGGTGCCGGATATCTTGCGGGTTGGTGTATGGCAATGGATTACGTTCTGAATCCGCTGATCTGTACGATTTGGTGCAGCAAGGCGGCTCAGAATTTCGTGCCCGAAGTGCCCTATATCGTGTGGGCGATCATTTTTGCAACCTTGTTCACCACCCTGAACCTCAACGGAGTGGAAACCTCCGCCCGGGTGAACGCCGGGATGGCGGTGGCGCTGGGCATCATTATTCTGATGTTTGTGATCGCTGCGCTCCGCTTCCTCTCCCGGAACGGCATGTATGCTAATTGGCACGACTTCACGCTGCCGTTCTACGATCCCGCGACATTCTCGACGCGAACCGTACTACACGGCACTTCACTGGCCGTGCTGACTTACATAGGCTTCGACGGCATCACAACACTGTCCGAGGAGGCGCACGACCCGAAGCGCAACGTTCCGCGTGCGGTGGTGCTTACCTGCCTTGTGACGGGAATCCTGGCCAGCATCGAAGTCTATCTGGGGCAAATGGTGTGGAGCCGTTCTGGCGCTTTCCCTGAGGTGGATACGGCGTTCGTTCATGTTGCCGGTCGCGCGGGCGGAGCGGTTCTCTTCATGGCGGTGAATGCGTCGCTGCTGGTAGCGACCATTGGGTCGGGTATGGGCGCTCAGCTTGGTGCCGCAAGGCTGCTTTATGCGATGGGCCGCGACAGGGCGCTGCCGACCAGTTTTTTCGGGGCGATCGAGCCGCGGAAACGGATTCCGCGCAATAACGTCCTGCTCATCGGTGTAATCTCGCTCCTGGGAGCCTTGGTAATGTCATATGAAACCGGTGCCGAGCTGCTGAACTTCGGTGCCTTGCTGGCGTTCATGGGAGTCAATCTTTCGTCTCTGCGCCATGCCCTGCGATTCAAAGAACAAGCACGTAGCGGGTTGGTGTTGTCCGGCACTTTCGGGTTCATCGTATGCCTTATCTTATGGCTCAACCTCAGCAATCTCGGAAAGATCGCCGGTACTTCATGGGCGTTCCTGGGCATCGCGCTTTGGTTCGTACGCAGAAGAACAATGAACCTCGCCGAGGGGTGATGATTTCGGAATCCAAGGGACTGTCAGCTCTTGCCCCGGATTGTTTACCGCTGGTCTCGCTCAGGCAGATAAGGGAACGGGTCGCATTCTGCAATTGAATTGAGTTAGGCAGGCCGTCTAACATTCGGGCAACAACAGAAAAGCGTGCGGTTTCCATTTTTTCAATTTCGGGTCCTTGCCGCGCTGTCCAGATTCAACTCCAATCCCGAGACAGGCATGAGGAGTTGACAGAAGAACAATGGACAGAGTCTAGGATTATCCGGGGAGTGCATTAAGTGAATATCAGGCGAGCCTTGCTTCAATTTCTTACGTTGCTACTAGGACTGGAGTGTCGAGCTCCGGCCGCCCAGCAATTCGACGCCAGCAGCTGGGGCAAAGGCAGCCCCGGAGTGACGCTGGTCATGCACGAAACGTCTCGGGAACCCTCCGAGAAGGGAACTGCCCTGTGGTACAACCTCACGGGTAAAGGATTTCCCGACGGGGTGGTTTACAACCTGTGGAGGATGATTCCAGGCAAAGCGCCCGAGATTCTTATCAAGGGAGTCAGTTTCGACCAGAACGGCGTACTGGTTTGTACCGGCAAACCTGGCTATTGCTCAGGCTCGGGACCGGACGATCCCGTGAACCTCAAGACCACCGCCAGCCTTGGCGAGGAGAAGCGCATGGCGGTAGTTTCCGAAGACGGCAAGATCGCCGGGTTCGCCGATGCGGTTCCATTTCCTATCGCAGCCACGGACAAAAGCTGCAGGCTCTCGATCGTTCGCATGTCCCCGCTGGCCGATGTCGTACTTGCCAGCGCTTCAGGCCTAAAGGCTAATCAAACACTCATTCTAAGCAAGCGATACGGATATGAGAGCGCATTGGAGAAGCAGACGGCAGGACCGGATGGTACGTGGGAATCGTTGATCAACACCCAGGTGGCGATGCAGCCGAAAGGCAAGGCTTCAATTTCCATTTCCGACGGCAACTGCACGGTTGCGGTGAGCTTTGATTACGGTCCGGGAAGTAACAAGCCACAGTAACCAACCACAGTAACTCTGGCCGCACCAGACCCAAGTCCAAGGCGGTCCCGGTCTTCGGGCACGCTCCGAATTGCCCATGCGTGCGCAGCTTCTGACAGCTATCTTTTCCTGCATGCCGCAATAGATGCCGCGCGGCAGAAATGCAAAATCGGTACTCCATGGCACCCAAGTGGGAACGCTAAAAGACCTGGCGCCCCGAGAAGTGGGCGGGTGAAGTCAGCACCAATGCTCACTTGCTCTCTACCGCAGCTTCACCTACAATTCGCTGGTCAAATTCTACTGCCCACTTAAGATCGGACCGGTTGCGCCACAAAACCTTGGATCCCATGGGTCGTCTTTCGGCATTCCTTGAGATTTGAATGGGGCTCGAAGTCACCGGTAAGAGTGACACACTGAACGGGGGCAGTGTGTTCGATGACCTGGAAGCTTTTCCTGGTGCAAAAACAACTTAAGCTTAGATTAAGGAGGATAAAAGCATGAACAGTAAATTGTGCAGGGTTCTTGCAGGGCTTGGCATGCTTGCGATGGCCGTTGTGTGGGCGGCGCCGGCACGAGGGCAAATGTCAGATAAGGGAAAACCTCCTATGTACTCGTACGTAGGGGATTGGAACATTCCCCGTGCGCAGTGGGCTGAGATGGAAAAGGCCAGTGTGGCCGACCAGCAAGTCCTGCAAAAGGC
>CAZDYZ010000385.1:0-2118 GCA_964509525.1 uncultured Acidobacteriaceae bacterium | reverse complement strand
AAGCAAGACTGTCATTCTGAACCCCCGCCACAGATTTCCACTATCTGCTGCAGGCGCACGTAAAAACTCGCTCTCGCTCGGGACAAACACAAAACGTGAGACGGTGTGGAGGTTGTTTACGGGTTCTTCGGCTTCACGCGTGCATAGTGCTCCATCTCACCTGTCCACCTGAGGAAGCGCAACACCTCACGGCGTTCACGCCACACGAATCCGATAAACTCGAGGAATCCGATGCTCTGCATCTTGATGCCGGTGTAGGTTTCGATCCTCCACCGCAAGTAGGGGCTGCGCCAGGGCGTGAGGTGATGGCCGCGCGTCGCGTTAAGAAGAAAGCGCAGGATGTAGCGCATGCTTGCCACCAGTATACCGTCAGCGCTGGCGTGTTCGGAGCAGTACCTTCTCCGGCCTTGCTAGCCGAGGTGTAAGGGTGCAGGCACAGCCTACGATCTAGGCACGGAATCTGCCGCAATGTCGTTTGAAAGCTCAAAGTCCCTGTCCCTGTTCCCGCATGGTCAGTACCATAGATGGAATAAGGGCTGTCCACGAAATTTCATCACTGTAGTAAGCTATGCAGGGAAGTAATGTCTTCGGAAAAAGTCTTAATCGTCGACGACGAAAAGCTCGTTCGTTGGTCTCTCCGGCAAAAGTGTGAAGAATGGGGTTATCACGTGCTAGAGGCCGACAACGGATCGGCTGCGCTGCGCTTGGCCCAACACGAGACTCCTGACCTCGTGCTTCTTGATGTGCGCCTGCCAGATTCTAATGGCATTGAGATTCTTGAGCAGCTGAAGAAAACGGGCGACGCGCGTGCCATCATCATGATCACGGCTGACCCGCGGCTGGAAGACGTGAAGACTGCGCTAAAGCTCGGTGCCTACGATTTCGTGGGCAAGCCGCTGGACTTCGACGAACTGTCTGTTACGGTTAAGAACGCGCTGGAGACTACGCGCCTGCGCTCAGAGGTCGAGTCGCTTCGTGGCGAGATGCGCCGCCGCACGGGATATCACGACGTGGTCGGAGTCTCGCAGAAAATGTCCGAACTGCTGGGCTTCGTGAGCAAGGTTGCAATTAGTGAGGCGACGACGATTCTGGTGCAGGGCGAGAGCGGAACCGGCAAGGACCTCATCGCCAAAGCTATTCATTACAAAAGCCGACGGCAGGACAAGCCTTTCATTGCCATCAACTGTTCGGCCATTCCAGAGACGCTGATGGAGGCCGAGCTCTTCGGACACGAGAAGGGCGCTTTTACCGACGCTAAGTCCATGAAGAAGGGCTTGTTTGAGATGGCCGATGGAGGCACGCTCTTCCTCGATGAGATAGGTGAGCTCTCGCCACTGTTGCAGGCAAAGCTGCTACGAGTACTGGAAGACCAGGTGATCCGCCGCGTGGGTGGCGTTCGTGACATGCAGGTGGACGTACGCGTGATCGCGGCGTCGAACCGCGATCTGGAACGCGCGGTGCGCGAGAACCAGTTCCGGCAGGATCTCTACTATCGGCTGGCCATCATCTCTATTTTCCTGCCGCCTCTGCGCGAGCGCAAGGAAGACATTTTGCCGCTGGTGGACTACTTTATCGGGCGCTACAACCGTAAGTTTCGGAAAAACGTGAAGGGGATTACCGACGACACCCGCAGGCTGATCCTCAAACATGACTGGCCTGGCAACGTGCGCGAACTGAAGAACGCCGTCGAACGCGCCATGATTCTGGAGGAAGCCGAGGAGCTCTATCCCGAGTATCTGCCATTCGCAGTCGCTCAGCAGCAGTCCGCTTTCACGGCGTTTGAGCTTACCTCGGGGAACAATGGCAGCGCACCCGGAAAGCAGTTGCCGGACGGCCGCAGTCTGCCCCAGTTGCATATTCCGGAAGGTGGCACTTCCCTGGAGGAAGTCGAGCGCGAGCTGGTGGACCTCGCTATGGCGCAGGCAAATGGTAACCAAACCCAAGCCGCACGCCTGCTCGACATCAGCCGGGATGCCCTTCGTTATAAGCTGAAGAAGTTCGGGCTCGTCCACGCCGAAGAAGACGAGACCTCGACCTCAACCGCCACGTCGTAGAAAATAGTGCCCTTGGTACCCTAACGGGGCTCTACTTGGGGAGGCGGATCCGAATAGGCGGGCC
>CAZDYZ010000384.1:0-2670 GCA_964509525.1 uncultured Acidobacteriaceae bacterium | reverse complement strand
AGGCGATGCAGGTTTCTAAGAGTGCCCCCCGGCGCCGTCACCAAATTGTGCTGTTTGCTTTGGTCATGGGCAGCACAACCCTTTTGGCGACCGCGCTGCACGCCCTAGAGGCGATTCTCCGGGCTGCTGCCTACCTGGTTTTACATGCGTTGCCCGACGCAAGATCAGCGATGCTTTATTCCCTGAACGCCATAACAAGCTATGGGCACGTAGGTCTGATTCTGCAGGAGCACTGGCACCTCATGGGAGCTTTGGAGGCGTTGAACGGGTGGCTGCTGTTCGGCCTGACCCACGGCTTTTCTGTTTGCGATGATTGATCAATTTCGGCTGGATCGGAGCTAAACCACAGCCTACAGGCTGGAAGTATCCGGCGGTCACAGGCCTATTTCCGCCAGCCGCAGAAACACGCCAGCGGTCACGCCAGCGCCGGCAATACCTTTCCACTCCGAAGACAGATCATGCCCGCAGCAGTAAACAGCGGGAGCGGTGATCACTGCCTGCCACGAGTGCTGTGACAGGAGCGGATAAAGAGAGAGACGTGCCATGAAAATACCGATGATGTTCATTTTTCTGGGTCAGCCCTCATTCCGAGTGTTCCCGCGAGGCCGAACAGCGGTCCGTGATGTCTACCACGCGGGATATGATGGTAGTGCGGCGAGGCATTGAACAGCGTACAACGTTAGTGCAGTTGTCGGGGCAAGAGCGGCGACACTACCCTTGGCTATTGAAGGAATCCGGAAATGGAAGTGCGCTCGACATCCCCGGGCGCACTATGAACGAGGCCGCTTGTGCTGATGCGAATTCCCGATGACCTGATTCCCTTCGCCGTAATCGGCCTGGGCGCGGCGATGCTGGTTGTCATTGTCCTCATTCATGGTTACGGGATCAATCATGTTGTTTCGCGATACAAGAGAAGAGCCGATAGCTTGCGGAAAGCTTTCTGCCATCCCACGTTGGCCGTTTTCGTGTTTGCCGGGACTATCCTCCTGATGCTCCTCCTCCACCTGACGGAGATTTGCCTGTGGGGATTGGTTCTTCACTGGGGTGGCCTCATTCGCAACCTGCACGAGTCCGTTTACTTCAGCGCCAACACCTACACGACCCTTGGCATGGGCCCGATGGCCCTACCACACATTTGGCACGAACTCAGTCCGATCATTGCAATATCGGGCCTTTTTACGTTTGCCTGGACAACCAGTGAGATGTTCAACATTGTGGGCGACCAGCACGAGCTCGTCGCAGAGCTGTCCGCCAAACGAAAAGCAAATACTTCATCCCAGAGTTGAGCGTAAACGACGAGTTAACAAGTGAAACTGCCGAACCATCCTAATCCTTCTCCTTGTTGTGCAGGTTTTCTTGCTCTCAGAAGTATTGCGCTGGCCCAAAAGCCTCTGCTGTTGTTCCGCCGCGTTTCGGGCAGCAGAGCACGCTTGAATTCCGAAAGCAATTGTGCTCCCCCCACCCTGATCTTGGACTCTTAACCCTCCGAATCCGCTGCCGGATGACTGGCCAGCTCCTCGGCAAGAATCGGTATGGCGAGATTGCATGCCTCAACACCCTGAATCACGCAAAGCATGAGGACCGCCATGATCTCGTTGACAGTCGCGCGCCCTTTAGGCGTTCCGGATATGCCAGCGCGTACCGGAGGCGTACACGTGAGTGTAAGAGGCGCTGAAGGCAATGCTCAGGAGCTCGATTTCTTTAAGAGGCAGGACGCCGCTCGCGTAGACTCCAGTACCCATATCCATAAACTGGTCGGTCCAAACGGGCGCAAGGTCGTAGCAGGGGTCCCAGGCTGTATTCCATCGCCCGTCCGCTCTCATCTTGTCAACAGTGGGAGTAGTGGGAGAAGCTTTTACCTCCTTCAAACGCTTCGTTCGTCCTACAGCAGCGGCATCCAAATCCGATGCAGTGGCTTCCTCAAGAAGAATGGAAACCGCAGGGCTGCCGGAACCGATTGACATAACAGATGCCATCTTGAGCACCAGCAGAATCTGGTCACGTGTCGCTCCTGCTTCCAACGCCGCTCGCATGTGCCGGCGTGTGCTGTCAGGATTCAGGCTCGTCCAGACGGCGTTCAGCGCCAATTGGATCAGCTCAACACTCTTCCGGGGCAGGAAGCCATTCGTCCACGGCTCTGCGGTCACCTTCGCACAGGCCTCAGCCCAGGCTGGATCCCATTCGCTGAGCTTATTCCGAGCCGCTTCGCTCAGCATCATCTCCTCGGTTGTTTTCTTGCTTCCATCGTCACTGCTTTTTGGCATTAGAACCTCCCTGCAGATCTCTCTTCACCTGACGAGTATTTGGCATCAACGATAAGGGGTGTAATCGTCGGCGTATCGCTCGATGCCATGGTGTGATCACAAAGGGGTATGACCTCCGTCACATTTGTCATGGTGAACCATGGATGAAAATCTGCCTAAGTCAATCTGGCATAACTGGTTGGATGCCAGTACCCCCGCCGGGCTGTACAGGCAAGCGAAGGAGATGCACTATGGCTGCTCCAGCCGTTTCAGACGCTGCTAAATGTCTCGACAAAGAACCGATTGCGCAGGTCATTAGCGACCTTGGCGTCAATCAAAACCAGGGGCTAACGTCCGCTGAGGCGCAGGCGCGTTTGTCCAAGTATGGCCCCAATGCAATTGAAGAGAAGAAGAAGAGCCAAGTATC
>CAZDYZ010000383.1:0-7690 GCA_964509525.1 uncultured Acidobacteriaceae bacterium | reverse complement strand
CGCCTCGCCGATGCGGCATTGCAGGCACTTGCCGCAGGCGACGTGCATCTCAGCCGAGACGAAGTCCCCCTCTTTGACAGTGGTTACCTCGTCGCCGACCGCCTCGACAGTACCGCAAAACTCGTGGCCGGGAATAAGCGGCGGATGGATGCGGCGCTGCGCCCACTGATTCCACTGGTAAATGTGCAAGTCGGTGCCACAGATCGACGCCATCTTGACCTTGACCAGCACGTCTGTACGGCCAAACTGCGGTTTGGGAACTTCGCGGATCTCCGCGCCGGGCATGGGCTCCGGTTTTACAACGGCAAGCATGGTTTCCGGCATGTGGACGGCTCTTCCCCTGTCGCAGAACGCGACGGTACGTCAGCCCAGTATGAATAAGAAGCCGGGGCAAACGCGCAATTTTAGCACGTCAGCCGAAGGGCGCTCTGAAAACAGAAGTTCACGCCTTCTTCCCGTACTCCTGGGCCATCTTCGCGTTGTACTGCTTACTCTGGCCCTTCGGCACGCTGAGCGTCTCCCACTCCGTGCCCTTCCAGTGTTTTGCCAGGAAGACAATCTGCCCGACGTGATACGCGTAATGCGCGACTTGGCGATTGATGGCTTGCATTACGGAATGCGGTTCTCCACGAATCGTGACGCTACGCTCCAGATCTTCAGGACGAAGCGAGTTGAGGGTCTCGAAAACGAGTTGCCAATTCTGTTCCCACAAGTCGAGCATTTGCTCACGCTTGGCGTCGTTGTGCACGACAAATTCGAGGTCGCGGTTGCGATCAGGCTTTTCACCATCACTTGTCAGAAAGTTGGTGAACCTGGAGCGCATGTTGCCCGCGAGGTGCTTCACGATAACGGCGACACTGTTGGATTCGGCATCTGGTGTAGCAAAGAACTGCTCATCACTGAGCTGCCTCATGGCGCCATCCGCCAGGCGCTTGTGCCCACGCAGGCTGCGAAAGGCCTCGTCAATGTAAAGTGCTCGAAAATCCCTCATCGGCTTTATTGTCTCCTGAATCCTGGCAAAAAGTACCAACAGAAAGAATGCCTACACTCTAATGCTGAGGCGTCAAGTTGTGACGAATTGGTGTTTTGAAAGGGCGCCAAACCCGCCTATTGCATCGCAACATGCGCCTTGGCAAAGCTGAAATGCAAACTACCCTCACGGGATGCAACCACCATTCGCTACCGTGACCTCGCTAACGATTTCGGCAACTGACACCAAACCAGCCGCAGCACAATACTTTTCTCAAAAATATTTGTTGACATTCTTTCCTAGTAACCCCAATATCTTGAGTGAGACAAACTGCCCATCCAATATATAGGGTAGTTGGTGAAACGGCCTTCGAGGGAGAAGGTTCCACAGTACGAAGGAGGGGATGTCGAATGGCGACAAAGAAAGCCGCGAAGAAGGCAGCCAAAAAAAAGAAGAAGTAATGTACCCAGCGAGGCATTGGCCTCGCCTTACTTTTTGCAAGAAGCGGCCTCCGCGATTGTTCGCGGAGGCCTTTTCTTCAGGAATGAGGAGTCCGCGCACCAGGCTCAAGTCCGGGGTACTCGGAACAGTACTCGAGGGCCAACGACAAGGGTTGGTTCGACGTAGGTGTTCGTGCTACAAGAGTGCATGTGTTTACGTCACGAACACCTGGTAATCCGATCGGGGGAAGCCAGAGTCAGAAGATACCTCCGTCATGACTGCTGAGAAGAAAAAACACCGCAAGAGCAGCAGCACCTCCGATCCGGTTATCCCTGACAAGCTGTATTTCCGCATCGGTGAAGTGTCGCGCATCTGCCGTCTGCCGGCTTACGTGTTGCGTTTCTGGGAGACTGAATTCCCTCTATTGAAGCCTGTGAAAAGCAACACTGGGCAGAGAATGTACCGGCAGCGGGACGTTGAGAACGTGCTGCGCATCAAAACGCTGCTTTATGATCAAGGCTACACGATTGCCGGAGCGCGGCAAAATCTCAGGGCCAAAACCAAACCTGCACAACAACAATCAGGTTTGCCATTCCCGAGGGCAGGCTCGCCCGAAAGCCTGAAAAAAGTTCGGCAAGGGTTGCAGGAGATTCTCGGAATCCTGAAGAAACGTCGCTAGCTCGCGACGCAATTCCACTCAACCAAACCAGTAGGCTATGTTTTTTTGACAGCCCTTTGTGGAGCCCATTCATGTCGCCCAAGATCAGAACATTGACGAATAGAATATTTTGGCGATGAGCAATGAGCCGAGCACAGAAGTGGGGGAAGATCAAGACGGACGAATGATCGTTTATTCCCGCCAACCAAAGTTGTTACCGTGTCAAGAGGTAATGCGATGGATCCCATTCTTGAGCCCCTGCGAGTGGTACGCATGAGATTTTGTGGGCTACTGTTTCTGCTTTGCACTTAGTTTGCCTTCGTCCAAGACATAGCTGCCACTTTGGCGAGAAGGCCGATTCGCTTGTCAATAAGCAAAACCTCTCGGGGCTGGCATCACCATCGTGCTGGACACGAAGAACGGTGTTTCGTGTGCTTACGGATTCGCAGATCTCGAGAACCGCGTTCCGGCGACTACAATAACGCTGTTCAGGACTGGTTCGGTTGCGAAACCCATGTCCTCTGCAGCAGCGATGATGTTGTACCAGGCAGGCCGGCTGGGGCCTCGATGCACCAGTGCTGAAATACTGCCCTGCATTTCCGAAGAAGCGGAGGATCACCACGCGGAAACTGCTAGGTCACCTGTCAGGTATTCGGCACTACAGGCAGGACGACTCCGACTTCTACAGCTCGAAGCACTACACCCACACCAGCGAAGCATTCGAGATTGAGGGCGCGCACCGACTTCGCCACCGCACTCAACACTTTGGTGCTTACTCTGGCGGGCATGTCGTCAATTCGCAAGTATGATGCCTTCGGTATCATTCCGCATCGCAGCGGCCCCTACACCCATGCCGCTGACCACAGCCCGCGCAACGCGCCGTTCATAGACACTTGCAACAAGGTCCCCAGTGGCGGGATGATCTCAGCTACCGACGGCTCAGCAGCGCTTTGCCATCGCCTGGGAAAGCGGACGGTTTCTAAATTCGGCGACGACCCAACTCATGTGGACTTCGCAGAAAACGGCTGATGGTAAGGCAACGGGTTATGGCTACGGATGGGGCGTGCAGGACAAGAACCGCGTGCGCACAGTGGAGCACACTGGCGGTCAGCCAGGCTGCAGCAGTGTGGTCTGGATGCCGTGAGCATGATGTTTGACACTGATGGGGTGAAGTTTCAGCCCATCGCGGAGGCGGTCGCCGAAGCCTACCTGCGTGCTGACACCCACAACAGAAAGTAGAAGTCTGGCATCGAGACCAGTACCATGTGGACCAAAGAAAGCAGGTGAGATTGCATGGCCAAGGATTATCTGCTCAAGACGGAACCCTCGGAATACTCTTTTGCCGATCTCGAACGAGACAAGGTTACGGTCTGGGACGGTGTGTCGAATCCAGTCGCGTTGAAGAATCTGCGGGAGATGCAGCCGGGGGTGCGATTGGTGATCTACGAGACCGGGAATCGCAAGAGCGCTGTCGGCACTGCGTCGGTAGTTTCAGTGGATGTCGCTGATCCGCGAAAGCCCGCGGTGAAGATCAGGGCGGGAAAGGCGCTCGCGCGACCGGTGTCTTTAGCGGAGATCAAAGCAAGTAAATTGTTTGTCGACTCGCCCCTAGTGCATCAGGGAAGACTCTCCGTCGTGCCCTTGACAAGTGCACAGTACAAGGACCTCACCGGCGAGTAGCCAGCGCGCCCGGGTCTGAACTTCCGGGGCAGTCCCGCATGGTCAGATGGCCCCTAGTTCTGTAGCAACTCGATGGTCGGCTTGTAAAACGGAGTACAGCAGCAGGTTGGCGGCAGCGACGTGGGTGAGCCCTGATGGTAATGTAACCGACGGCGTCCACTTTCCCGACGACATGCTTCACCTCTTGTCGGGCGTGATGACGTCAACCTCGGTGTGGCGCCGAGGGTGACGCCTCTGTAGTCGTAGCGGTGGCGCGGTATCAGGGTCGACTCTTGCGGCGCCACATCGACGTAGAAGGCATGCTGTGGCGTTGCCAATCTTCAAGTCGGACGGCCCCGCAGTAATTTCTATTTTTGGGCCGTTATGTTCGGTAGCACGTTTTGCATCTTGAGCCGTCGCGAGACGGGGACAAGGCAAAGCAGCCAGAACAAGAAACTCTTCATGCCAGAAGAGAGTAACGATGCGGCCGTGGCAACATAGCCAGAAGGCCACGAAGCAGAAGGGGAAACAGCTTCCGAGGTGTTAAACTGTGAGTGACCTCGAAACCCCTCCGGTCCGCCTGGATCGGGCTCACCGCAAAGTCGGGACGTGGCTCAGCCTGGTAGAGCACTCGCTTGGGGTGCGAGGGGTCGGCAGTTCAAATCTGCCCGTCCCGACCAACCACATCCAGTGCTTTTCGATAGGGCTGTAAATCGTGCAATTGCTTTCTAGCTGTTAATTCCACCCGCCGTTTTCCCTAAACCTGCGTTGAGCTTCTTATTCAAAATACCAAGTCCACCGCGCACCGACAGCGTCCGCTGACAGTGACACATCCATCGCGACACGTGGCTTGCCTGTCCAAGTTCAAACCCGCTCGCGTGCTTTGAATCCCCAGGCTCCGACGAAAGTTATCGCACTTGTCCAATGATTTGGATCGAGATAGAACTGCTCAACGACCCTAAGTGACTCATCACTCACGAAGCCGGAATCAAGCAGTTTTGGACGTAGCTCATTAAGAGTCTCAAGCCAATAGGTCGCCCACGGCGAACCGCCGTTATAGATTGCGGTATTGCCCACTGCTTCTACGCGCTGCAAACCCGACCCAGCCAGCAGTCCAGGCATTTTCCGTCCGAGAAAATAGTCGATCCCGGCTGATGCAGACCATTTCAGCCAACCCTGCCAGAACCTTTGAAGCGAATCTGGTTCGGCGGCCGCCGCCGGCAGCATGTCGGGTTCAACACACAACAAAACGCCCCCCGGCTTCAACGCCGTGACCATCTGACCTACGGCCCTTTGACGATCTCGCAGATGGTGAAGCACGGCTCGCGCGGTCACTAAGTCGTATTCACCTTGTTCGACCTTTGCCTCGAGAATATTGAGCGGCCGCACCTCCAGGTTGCGACCGTGCAGGTCGGTAATGTAGCTCGTGTCGAGATCAGTGGCCACAACATAACCAGCCGTCGCTTCTGTGCTAAGCCACTTTGAAATCGAGCCATTCCCACAACCAACTTCCAGACACCGCCAACCTGGTTCTAGTCCAACCGCTTTCAATAATGACCGGTGCGGAGGATCAAGGAGCTCCGACATCAATGCAAGCCTTCGCTGCTCACCTCGCAACTGATGCGGCAGCACATAACCGCTCATCCCATTGCTCTCCGATCAACTTGATGTGTGATACATCGTGAGGCCGATAGCATTCGGCCAGTCTTGATATTACTGGGCGCGCGACGCCGGGTGCACCAGTTTTGCCCCTCTTTTAGGCTAACCTGGAGATCAAAGACTCAGGGCGGGCTGCTGAGGCCAGAAAAGTACGAAAATCGTCCGCCAGGGACGACCAAACTCGACGCCAAACAGCACCTCTTTTCGGGCGGGAGCCGAAAATAGAATCCATACGCGAGGAAGGACTCGCTCTTGCCACCTCAGAACTAGTCAGTTGACCCGCCAACAAACACTGTCGATCCATGCGGTGTAGTGAGATATACGAACCTGATACGTTATTTGCCCGTAAAGGCAACAACGAAATTCTGCGAGGTCTCCTGTCGCATATTTCCTGGAGACCAGGCCAGCCAATTGCCACCTGCCACCCAACGTTAATCAAAACTGGGGCACCACTGTCGCCGTCGGCAGGGATCCCTTCGAGAGGAAGCGCCCTGGGTGGGGCTTCGAACCGAAGCCCGAGCCATCGCGGATCTGCACTGACAACCCGACTGCGGGCGCGGCGCAATTCCCCTCGGTGCGGCGAGTTAGGATACTGATCAACAAGGCCGTTTCCGGTTGCTCGCCTCCCAATGATTTCAACCGTCTGCCTCTCCTCGTCTGCTCCCCTGTACATCTGGGCAGGTGTTAGGTCTTCTACTGGATGTTCGAGTTTGATGAGAGCGAAGTCGTCCGACGACTCCATGAACGTCATGAGCGGTGCTGCGTTACCAGATTTCAACTCTTTCGGCGCTGCCTTGTAGCCTGGATGAACGATCACCTCGTTTACCAATCGTGAAACTCCGTTGATCGTGACTTCGTGGATGGGTCTCTGTTGAACGGCGTGAGCAGCGGTCACGACCCGTTGCTTTGCTCTTAGACTATTGGAGTTCTGCGAAACGAGGGGTGCCCGCGAAGGCCGAATGAAGACAGCTGAGAACTTCAACATTGTCATGGACCACAAGAAACTCGTGACATATGATTACTCTGCCGAAAGGACAATTTGTAATTCCAGCAGGGAGCGGGCACAGTTGGACCCGGGGAAAGAAATGTCGATTGTCTTGCTGACGCGCGGACTCGACAGTTAGGCGACAGGGAAAGTCGATGCGGCTAACACCTTGCGGTGATTTGTCCGCATTGAGAACGGCGGCCCGGAGGTTTTATGGAGACAGCTTATAAACCGGGCGGTGCCCATCATTCGCATTGCGCCTGCCCGACGTGCGGATGTAAAGGTGGCGAACATGCCTCGTATTGCGTATGCGCACAATGCGGCAAGAGAGGGGGTGACCATTTTTGGCAGTGCAGTTGCTCCATCTGCGGACGGCTGGGAGGGAAACACTATTCGCATTGTGTGTGCGGGCAATGCGGAAAGGCCGGGGATACCTAGAACCTCATTACAACTCCATTCTACCTTGACGGTCGCTCCAGAACTCCACGTAGGGTGTTTCTCGATTCTCGAATTTTCAGCTTCGCGCAACTTATCGGACCGACCAATTCTCGGAACCTTCGTCATGGAGCACCGGCATTATAAGCATAATTACGATATAAAAAGATTACCCAGGTCTTGAGGGGGTCTTACCCTGCCAGGTTGGCTGAAGAGCCGAGAGCGGCCTTCAATCGCCCCGTTAACAGGAAAGCTCGAAAATCGCCATTCTAGGGCCGCCCAACCGCCTTCCCAAGTTTCAACTGCCTGCTTGCCTCCCTCGACCATGGGCACCAAGACCAGTCACGGACGGAACACCATGAGCGATATTAGGTGGGTTATGGCTCGGTTGTGGTCCCCCGTGCAAGCTCAGTTGCCCAAGACGGCACAGGTTAATTGCCTCCCCAAGAATTCGGGTCGCTTCCTGCGGCGCGTGAAAGCCCATGGAATTCTCAGACATGACAAAGTCAATCATGAACTGGCCTTTCCGCTGGTAGTCGCGAGCCTGTGCCAATTGCGGGTCGGTCGCGCCCTTGGCCTTCTCGGCCTTGATATCGTTGATCAGATCTACAAGGGCGTCTAGCGCGGTGTTACGTAGGCTGAAGAAACGATCTTGGATGTCCTCCACACGTGCCTTTAACTCTTCTTCCGGGAAATGATGGCATGTCTGGCAAGAGCGGTTCACTTTAAGCAGTGGACTGTTGATCTGGTGGTCGCTTATCTTCAATCCTCCCTGCCTCATATATGGCATGTGGCAATCGGCACAGGCGACTCCCGACCGTGAGTGCACACCCTGGTTCCACATTTCAAATTCGGGGTGGCGTGCTTTGATCAGGCCAGCGCC
>CAZDYZ010000382.1:0-1529 GCA_964509525.1 uncultured Acidobacteriaceae bacterium | reverse complement strand
TGGCATGCATCTTCACCAGCACTTGATTGGTTCCGGGTTGAGGTTGCGGCACGTCTTTGATCTGCCACGAACTGCTCACGGCGGGTACGACTGCAGCTTTCATACATTTTCTCCTAGCGCGATTCGATGCGAGTGCCCTTGTGGCCGGTGCATGGATGCATGAAATTGCCGTTCGCATGAATAAAGGAGAGATTTACTTGGCGAATTGTCGGCCAGCTGGACATTGACCCTCGCTGCGCGGATTAATCCTGCCTTGTCGCCCAATGTTTATCAACTGAATCTGCAGTGGCAATCCGACTTTCTCGATGAGTGACAGGCAAACAGAAACTGATCCCAATAGTCATCGCTTCCGCTGGGTTTAAGACCTTGGTGTACCGGTGTACCGGGTCGGGATCGAACCCGGGTCACCTCTGGCGGACTCATAAGTTGCTGATTCTAATCATTCAGCTAAAACGGGATTGGGGAGCTCGCGGCCAGGTTTGTCCACTTTTTGTCCACAGATCGTACCTTAACGCATGCGGTCAACGCCGAACGAAATGCGCCATGGGCGGCCGCCCGACAGCCTCGCCAGTCGCAACTTTGTGATGTCTGCCGTGATACTGGGTGGCAGTATAAGCTTGGGGGGAAGGAGGCCCAGGCCATCGCAATTTGCGAGACGATACAGCTGTTTCGCCCCAAGTCAATCTACCCATGTACCATATACTGGATAGCAGTATATACAGTCATCAGTTCTTCGGAAACATCTGATACAAACAAACCTGCGGGTTTATAGTTCGCCCTGAGACATTCGAACGCCCGAGCTTCTGGTTCGTAGCCCGATTTCACCCGCTACACCCAACAACACCAACCAGCTACCGCCCACAAATAATAGGAAACACCGCCGCGGATTTGTCTCATTTTGGCTGCCTTCGGTAGCAGTTCACGGACAGTGGAAAGCGAACGACTTCTTCTTATGGAGCGGGTACTGATATCTCTCACTGCAGCTTCGCGTACTCTGCTTTGGCCTCATTCAGGATGGGGATGTCGGGGTCGGCGTCTTTCCAGAGCGCGACGAAATCTTCATAAGCGGCCTTGGCTCTGGCAGTGTTGCCCTGCAATGCGTAGGCTCGGGCGAGACCGAGATGCGACAGCGCGCCCAATGGGCAGTTCATTACAACTCCGCGATGGTCGAGGAACTTCTGGAACTCTGCGGCTGCGTGGTCACCCTGATGCAGCAGCAAATAAGCTTGGCCCCGCACATAGACTGGATGGAGCAAGCCGCCCACTCCGGGCGGTGGAGTGGCTAGGTCGTAGGGGGATGCTGCCTGAAGAAGTTCAATTGCTTTGGAAGGATTGTTGTGCCGAATCTCAATACTGGCGCGGACGGTGGGCACCCAATAGGCATTGATCATAGTATTCCGTGGAAACCGCTTCTCAAGGTCGGCTGCTATCCCCCGCGCCTGTGCCGAATCCCTAGCTTGCGCCAAGGCCAGCGCTGCCAGAACCCGCACGTCGCGGGTCGAAGCCAAGGCCAGCGCCGCTGAGGCTTG
>CAZDYZ010000381.1:0-2461 GCA_964509525.1 uncultured Acidobacteriaceae bacterium | reverse complement strand
AATCACCAGTCCGATGACACAACCGAACAGCACTTCGGACACCCGGTTCATGCCTGCCTGAAGGCCTTTGATCCTGGAGTGGTACTCCAGACCGGCAGCAATGACAAACGCCGCGGTGATGGGTGCTTGCCGCCACATGGTCGGAATGCGGACGATATAAGATGAAACTAATACCGTCGCTGCTATTGCCAAGGGAAGAGTTATGACCCTGCTGCCTCCCAGAGCAATGAACAGAAGCCCAACCACACAGCCTACCAGGGTGTTGATGAGACGGGAGCGGAACAGCAGGATGGACTGCTTCGTCGCGGGATCACTGGTCGCGACCATGGAGCTGATGGCCCAAATCGGGTTGCTTTTGGCAAGCTCATGCACCGTCACCCACAACACTGCGGTTGCGAAGAAAATGCTCACCGCGTAGTGGATGCCATGTACGTCGCCTTTGATAAAGCGCTCTATAGCCTTTAGCATGTTCTTCCCCCGGTCAGCGCGAGGCTTTGGCGTTCGATGTCCCAAAAGTCAGCAACATCAGCTTGTCGACGACCCTCTTGCTTCGAAAATGGAACCAATGCAACTTCCGCGAACTCCCATTGACGGAGAGAGTCATACTCGAACTGCTGCCTGTCGAGCCCGAAGCTAGATCATTGAATTTCCGGATGCACAAGTTTTGAGGACCCACAAAAGATGTCACGTGGGCTTCTGTTGGTGAAACCTTTTCTTGGGCTCGACGAGCCCGAGTATCTTCTTCAGTCCGAGATGCGTGTGGTCCCCGTGGCATAACGGCGATCCCACGCATCTGGAATTGAGGAAGCAAACACCGGGTGGCAGAGTTCACTCTTCGGGAGGGTTGCATTCTTTCTCATCCCCGACTCGGTGGCCTGCACCATCGGTGCGAAGCCCCGCATAATTGTATTCTGCACACGAAAGCAGTGCTTATTCAGAGGTGCCCTAAGTCGCTGTTGGCCTTTTTGCAACCGCCGGCCCTTTACAAATTTCTTACGAACGATTTATTCGCGCTTTACACGCTCTGATGTCCAATCGATTTAGCTAGGAAGGGCACCCAGAAATATATGTCAACTCAGGAAGTCTTAGTTCACGAGCTCTTCAAGTTATACCATCACTCCCGCAAAACTCTATCGCCCAAGGCAGAACAGCGAGGGGAGTCATTGAATTCCGTTGCACAGGAGGATCGCAACCGGCTAATTGCGGCCGGGCGGCTAGCGATTCTGGCGTTGGAAATCAATGCTCGCTTGCAGGACGAGCCCCAGCGGTACTTTGCCAAGCCTGGCGAGGCGGAGTGGGGATGCTGAAGCATTTGTTGCTGGCAGCCCGACTTTGAATTGGCGGCCTCCGTCGGTGGCCTTCAGGGGGAGCCTGGAGTCTGCCTCAAGATTGTGTCCGTGCTGAGGAGCTTTACCAGTTGGGTCGAGCGAAATAGCTCACTTATGAGTCGAGCTCAACCGAGGCAGCTGGGAGCTAATCGCCGAGTTGTCAGATGAATATTGTAACGATTGCAGTAGTGAGCGTGGTCGTGGTCAGCTATCTGGTAGGCTCGCTGACCAGTACGGTAGAAACAGAGAAGGAATTGCCCCATCGCTACTAATTAGTGCAGCGACGCAAGAAGCCAAGCGCAGAGGAGTTCCTAAGGGCAACTGCAACATCAAATCACCTGCCGGATTCGCCCTATGGCATATTCGGCCCGTCCTGGTCGAAGCCAAGCTGACGACCCTGAAGCCCCGCCCGTGACGACGTCTATGTGGCCGTGCTCATATAGGTAAGAATATTCCCGTGCTGGTACTGAATTCTGGTAACCCGTGGATCCGGCGACACCTAGGCGTGGTGGCTCCGATGGGGCCGTCGGCATAAAGGCAATTGTCGTCCAACGTTGGAAAGCGCATCGTGAGGCGAGATAAATCTCTGCGCCCGCCAATGCCTCAAGAAACCGTGGTGGCAGCCCGTGAATTCGGGGAACACCTTCAGCTATTACCCTCATGGACGCTAGCACCGCTGGTTCCTTCTGTCGCAGCCACCTTTTTCGTGAGGTGCTTGATAGCATCGAAGAGAATGGCTGCGACCTGATATTTGCGGCTCTTAAGTTTTGTGGTCTCGGAGCAGGACGGACGGGAGGTCCTTCGTCGGCCTCACGAATAGATTCTCAGCCACCCACCAAAGATCACGCGCCCGGTTTCGCGGCAGGGCGATTGGCAGACTCATATAGCGCGAAAATAGCCCGGCGCATTGCAGCAATCTTGACCGGAACAGAAAACATCAGCCGCAAAGGCGGGGCCTTTGTCTGAACTCTTCTTTGGAACAAACCTCCTGATGGTACCGAAAGAACAATTCAGGGTCTTGGTGGTAGATGACGAACGTTCCCTACGTCGAGTGCTCCGAACGTCACTCACGGCCAGTGGCTTCTCGGTCGAGGAGGCGAGTTCCGCAGCAGAGGCTTTGGAAGTCATGAGGG
>CAZDYZ010000380.1:0-8782 GCA_964509525.1 uncultured Acidobacteriaceae bacterium | reverse complement strand
GCGCGCTTGCCGAGTCGCGCATCTGAATCTCCCCACCGAGATCGAACCACTGCACCACCTGATTCATCCCGCTATTACCATGAAAATACTTGTCGTATATACGGGCCACCGCCGAGCGGATGATCTCGCGTATTACTGTGTCAGCTCCCTTCAACTCCCCTTCGTACTCCAGTTCAAGCTTGCCTGTCATGGCAGGCATGGCAGCATAAATGTCGCCCACGCGCGGCACCACCAGCTTTTCACCCCAGCGGATGGCGCGCCGTTCGGCGTTGGAGATGACATTTTCCATGGCGCTGATCGGCAGCCGCTGGCTCACTCCAGAGCGCTTGTCAATACGCTTGTCTTCGCGCGCGACAAAAGCAATCTGCTCGATCACCTGGCTCACGAAGCTCGGAACCTGCAGTTGATGACCATTGCGTTCGGTCCAGGCTTCCTGTGCAGTGATCGCGATACCTTCTTCGAGAGTTGCCGGATAGTGTGTGCGAATCTCGGAGCCGATACGGTCCTTCAACGGCGTTATGATCTTGCCGCGTGCCGTGTAGTCTTCGGGGTTAGCAGTGAAAACCAGCGCGACATCCAGAGGCATCCGCACCGGGTAGCCCTTAATCTGCACGTCGCCTTCCTGCATGATATTGAATAGGCCGACTTGGATTTTGCCGGCGAGATCAGGCAGTTCGTTGACGGCAAAGATGCCACGATTGGCCCGAGGCAGTAACCCGTAATGGACGGTATACTCGCTGCCAAGCTCATGGCCGCTCTTGGCGGCTTTGATCGGATCGATGTCACCGATCAAGTCCGCAATTGTGACATCGGGTGTTGCCAGCTTCTCGACGTAGCGCTCCTCAGGCGTGAGATAGGCGATCCAAGCAGAGTCAGGATTGTCGGCGAGCAGTTCGCGACAACGGCGGCATATGGGAGTGAATGGATTGTCGTGGATTTCGCACCCTCGCAGATACGGGAGGTACGGGTCCAGAAGGCTGGTGAGAGCACGAAGAATACGGCTTTTTGCCTGTCCTCGCAATCCGAGAAGAATGAAGTTGTGCCGCGAGAGAACCGCGTTAACAATCTGAGGGACCACCGTGTCGTCGAAGCCCACAATGCCCGGGAAGACCGCACCGCCGGAACGCACCCGCGAGATGAGATTGGCACGCATCTCATCTTTCACCCGTCGGTTGCGCACCCGTGATTCGGAAAATTGCTGGCTACGACGAAGCTCGCCCAGTGTCTGCGGAAGATTGCTCAAAGACTCGATACCCCCTAGGTTGCGGCTACCATCCTCGTCGGGAGATTGTGTGGTGCCGAATGTTGGTATTTTACGCCTGCGACGAAAGCGAGCGCATGACCTTAGAAGTGCGAGATGTGGGAAGGACTCTAGTAATACACGGAAGCCCCAATCCCGGTGAGTTCGCCACAGTACGCTACTCTTGACGAGAATTTTCGACTCTAGCTCGACGACCTTGGAATAACACAGCTTTCTTACGGCAAGGAAAGCACGGATGACGCACGTCCCGGACTAACCCAGAGAACCTCTACGGACTCAGGAAGAGCACACAGAGCGGAATTGCGGGGGGCATCTTCCTGTCGGAGCTTTCGGCCGGGCCATTTACTCCGCAGACCTAATCTGGGCATGCATGTCTTCGCGCTCCATGCTGTCTGCTGACAGGGCCGAGGCGGCTTGAGCGTCAACCGAACGTAGCCGCAGGTCGCGCTGCGGGAAGGGGATCTCGATGCCCGCTTCTTCCAGCAAGCGCATAACTTCCAGCGCGACCTCGCTTTTTACCTTGACGATGTTGCTCTCCTGCATGACCCAGAACTGCAGCTCAAAATTCAGCGAGCTCTCACCGAATCCCGTGAAGTAGGAAACAGGAAGGGGTGAGGTGAGGACGTCGGGATGCTGGACAGCGGGGCGTTCTAGCAACTCCTTCATCAGCTTCGGATCGGTGCCGTATGCCACACCTACAGGCAGCTCCACTCGCCGTCTGGATTCCGAAAGCGTCCAGTTGGTTACATTACCAGATATGAAGCTGGCGTTGGGAATGATGACCTCGGCGCCCTGAAACGTCTGGACAGTGCTGGAACGTATGCCGATGCGGGTGACAGGTCCAGCGACGCCGGACCCGAGATCCACGACATCACCGATGCGAACAGGCCGCTCGAATTGGAGAATCAACCCTGAGACAAAATTGTTGATGATGTTCTGTAACCCGAAACCAACACCTACGCCCAGCGCCCCAGTGAGCACAGTGAACTTGTTGAGGGCTATGCCGCCTGCGCTTACGGCGAACAAGACCATCACCAACAAGAGGAGGTAGTACACCGTTGTTGAAATTAGCTCGGGTAGCCCACGCTTCAGGTGCAGGCGCTTCAGCAATTCTTCACGCAGAAGAAAGCGAATGGTGCTGGAGAAGGCATAGCCACCCAGCAGAATTGCAAAGAGGCCGAATAAACTGCCCACCGTGATATTGCTGGAGGAGCCAGCCAGATTGAACTCGAAGACGCTGACAATAAATTCATTTACGCTACTTCGCACTCCTAGCAGGCCCAATGTGGTCCCCACCCATACCAGAATGCCGGCCCATTGCATGATTCGCGGCGCCCAGCGAGCAATGCCCGCCCCATGCAAACGCACTAGCGCCAGCCGCTCGGCAGCAGGTGACGAGAGAGCCGCCAGCAACAGCAGGGTGAATACGCGGAAAGCAGTATAGATAGCGAGCCCGATAAAGGTGCTGTAAATGCTTAGCACATTCAGGTACTGGGCAAGACTGTAGTAGCCGAACAGATTGGAGACTTGCCCCAGGGCTAAGATGGCAACCGCCAAACGCGCGCCGAAGACAATGAACCGCTGGCGAATGTCAATTTTCGCGATCTCGGCGACTCGGCGGGGCCGCAGCAACCAGGAGAACAGCACCGCGGCACCCGTGAACGCGACGAACATTATCTCTCGCTTGATCGCTGGTGAAAGTGTGATCCACGCAAGAATGGCATTGAAAACATACACTGTCACCAGGCAGTACAGCAGGGGGCGGAAAGCCGGCTCGATAAGTGGCGGCAGGAGTACCAGTATGGAGAAGAATGAAAGCACGATGGCGACACCGACCAGCGGCAGAGGTGCAAGCGGCGTCAGCAGAAAGGCCATCAAGAGTGGTGGTAAGAGGCCGAAAGCAAACCAGTGCCGAAGGATCTCAACTGCCTGTGACTGAAGTTTGTCGGTGGGATGAGTTCCGCGCGTCAAACGATACAGCCGGTACGCAGCGAGCAGCCACAGAAGCAATACAGCAAGCAGCGCCAGAAATGTACCGGCATTCTCGCGAGTAAACGACTCGATACTGATCAGTCGGGCATTGGCCTCTCCAAAGAAAGTCACAGTCTCACCCTGCTGCTGCCTTCGCCGCAAGATTTGCCATAGCGGCAGGGTATCGCGTCGCACCACGTGGCTGGCCAATTGCTTGCGAGCTTGGGCGAGCCGGTCCGTCGTTTCGAACGCAAGCTGATGCTCGTTGGCTGCGGTCACCTGCAGATTAACGATCACTCGCAACCGGTCCTGCGCCCGCAACTTCGTTGTCTGAATGGCCTTGACCGCCTCGCGGATTACATCGAGCGTGGGTCCCAGATCGGGCGCGGCCTGATTTTCTTCCAGAGTTAGAGTCCATTGCGGCTCCAGAGCCTGCAGTCGCTGCACCGCCGATTGCGCAGCATTGGCCCAATCGAACAGTTGCTTCCGGGTATTAGCCCCTTCATTTGAGAACGCGCTCCAGTACGTCTCCTGTTCACGTACCTCCAACGCATTAGGAGTAGCAGCCAAAATCGCCTCTACTTCCTTCTGTTTTGCTTGCAACGTGGCATCTCGTTCATCCAGCTTGGCCTTCATGGCATCAAGTTGCTCGCGCACGGGCAGTTGGCTGGTGATGTCGCGCAACAACCGCATCAGTTCTTCCGCTCTCATGGCCACGTCAGGCAGCGGAATAGCCACCGGAGGTTGTGGCTCTGCAGATGTGGGGGCGCTGGGCGACGAAGCAGGCGGACTTGGCTGCGTCTGGCTTTTACCCAGAACCGCCCCCAGGGGGCTGCCGCTTTGCGCCAACAGGGAAGGACTGGCGAACTGCAAGAGGAACAAAAGGAGTATTACCCAAAAGGCAATTCGAGAGTTTGCGGCTTGGTTTCTCCCGCGAGAACTGCCGCCCGGCGGGCGCGCTGATGAGTGCATCGAGAACATGTTGCACACAATTATCGCCGATGGCATGGATTCTCAGCCCATGCATCACGATTTTCTGCAGGCCAACATCGTTCGGCTGCGTTTGCCATCGGCACCGTGTGGAATGGACAGAACACCGAAGGTGCGGTTATCAATCACCCAACTCATCCAGCATGGCTTCCATCTCGGAAAGGGCGTGCTGGTTGCGAGTGCGGTGCGCGCAAGCGATGCCTCGTTGCAACATCGCTTTGGCTTCCTCCTTGCGATCGGAGCGTGCCAGCGTTTGCGCAGCCATGAAGTATCCGTTGGTGTAGTCGGGGTGGGCGGCAAGCAAGCGCTGAAACTCTGCAAGCGCAGCCTCTGTCTCGCCGGCGCCCGAGTACTCCAGGCCGAGGGCGTAGCGCGCAAAAGCATCATCGGGATTTGCTGCCAGGATCTCTTTCAATGCCGGCACACGGCTGTCGTCTGGCATGAGTCGGTTCTCCTCTTTGCGAAGTCATGATACAGGACAGCCGGTATCGTGACGTCCAAGGCAGGCACGTCGTCGTGCATTACAATTGGCGTTTGACTTTTGCGGTGGTCGAGGACTCTGTGGCCTGCCCCTTCTTTATGCCGGAACAACGATTCGATGCTAACTGGTATTTTCCACATCGGCTGCCGTTGGGCGGGGGATGGTCAGGGACGTGTACGGCTCCAGGTCACGAGGGCATGCATCCTAGCGACGAGGAACTGAAGTCAGGCTGCAACCTGGGCTATGCCAAGAGGTGCAGTCGCTTGCCTGCCGAGCGGCAGGCTGACGCGGTGCGCTTTGCGCTAGCAGAGGAGCGTAACGGAATCTTGCCTGTGCTCTTTGTCTGCGAGCGCGAATATTTGCCGGTGGCCCACGGTGAGCTGCTGTTCGACACCGTAACGGGATCCTGGCTCGAGTCGCATCACGATCCGCGCGTGCAGCGCATGGCCGAGTGTTATGTACATGCGCGAAAGGAGCGGCGGGTCCGGATTCGATGAATCAGGGCCAAGCCAGTCATCCAGAACAGCATGGACACCAATGACCAAAACCTGCGACCGAAGCCGGTTAGTGATTCGAAGTCGGAGATGATTGAACTCGTCTTGCCAAATGACACTAACCCTCTGGGCGCGCTCTTAGGCGGACGATTGATGCACTGGATCGACCTCGCCGGAGCCCTGGCAGCGCATCGCCACTCGCACTCCTACGCCGTGACCGCCTCGATGGATCACATCGACTTTCTTGTCCCCGTGCATGTGGGTGACATGGTCATCCTGCAGTCCTCGGTGAACCGAGCGTTTCGTACTTCGATGGAGGTCGGTGTGCGTGTTCTGGTGGAGAACTATATTTCGGCTTCGCGTCAGAAGGTTGCCACCGCTTATCTCACCTTCGTCGCCGTTGACCGGCATGGTCGACGCCTGCAGGTACCGCCCGTGGTTCCGGAGACGGAGGAAGAGCAACGGCGTTACGAAGGCGCACTGCGGCGGCGCGAAGCCGCCATGGCCGAACGCGAACGCAGGGCAGCAGCGAGGGGGCGAGGGAAGAGTGATGAATAACGTCCTTGTAACGGCGCTGTGCCTGCTTTTCGGCATCTCGGTCCTGGGTCTTCCACCGCAACAGAAGGACAGCGAGGCACAAACAGGGGAGAAGTCAGGGACGGAAAAACCCGAAGGACAAAAGTCGGGCGAGTCTCAGAAAGAGTCGCAGAAGGAAATACCGCCTGTCGTGACGCACCACGAGATCCAGATCAGTGGGCGCGTTCTACGTTACACGGCGACTACCGGCTTGATGCCCATTCGCAACAGCGAGACCGATGAGATCGAGGCTAACATTTTCTTCATGGCCTACACCCTCGACAACGCTGGTCCAAGGCGTCCGCTGATGTTTTCCTTCAACGGCGGGCCGGGCTCTGCATCGGTGTGGTTGCACCTCGGCGCCATCGGACCGCGGCGGGTCAAGATGCTGCCCGAGGGCGGCATGCCTCCGCCGCCATTCGAGCTGATTGATAACCCACAGACGTGGCTTGACCAGACGGACTTGGTCTTCATCGATCCTGTCGGCACCGGCTACAGCCGAGCCACCAAGAAGGAGTTTGCCAAGAAGTTTTTCGGCGTGAAAGGCGATATCGCCTCGGTCGGCGAATTCATTCGCCTATACCTCAGCCGTTACGGACGCTGGACTTCGCCGCTGTTCCTGGTGGGAGAGAGCTACGGCACGACACGTGCCGCAGGATTGAGCGGCTACCTGATTGGTCGTGGCGTTGCCCTCAGCGGCGTGGTGCTGGTTTCATCGGTGCTGAATTTTGAAACTCTGGAGTTCACTCACGGCAACGACTTGCCGTACATCCTGTATCTCCCCAGCTACACTTCGACTGCGTGGTATCACAAGAGGCTGCCTTCTGACTTGGAGCAACGTGATCTGCAGGAGGTATTGCGCGAGGCAGAGCAGTTTGCGGCTGGCCCTTATGCGGCCGCGTTGGGTAAGGGTGACAGCCTCTCGCCGCAGGAGCGCGATAGCCTCGTAGACCAGGTAAGCCGCTTCACTGGTCTGGAGCGGTCTGTTGTATCGGAGCACAGCATGCGCATCAGCCAGGCCGCCTTTTGCCATGAATTGCTGCGTGGCCAGCGCTTGCAGGTTGGCCGTCTTGACAGTCGCTTCACTGCTCCCGATATTTCTGATATGCGGGTTGAAGGCTATTACGATCCCTCGGAGTCCATCATCCGCCCGCCCTTTACCTCGACCTTCAACAACTATGTACGCCTCGACCTCGGGTACAAGACCGACTTGGAGTACTACGTCCTTGGCGGCGGCATTGGCGAGTGGGATTGGGGCTCCGCCGTGCAAGGCTTTCCTGATACCAGTGAGGCACTGCGGCTGGCGTTCGTGAAGAATCCCTACATGAAGTTGTTCGTGGCCTCCGGATATTACGATCTGGCAACGCCCTACTTCGCGACGCAGTACACGCTGAGCCACATGAATCTGGATACGCAGCAACACGGGAGGATCTCACTAGGCTATTACGATGCTGGACACATGATGTACATCCGGACCGAATCGCTCGACCGGCTGCATCAGGATGTATCGCGGTTCCTGGCGAATGCGCTGAGGTAGACCCAGCGTTCAAGAAGTTCCGCTACCGTGTTGCTCGTGCTCGATTTCGGTTCACCTTCAGGCAACCCAGCGCGGCGGCACGCAATGAAGATCCGTCTGCTGCGCTGGTGGTTGTGGGGTTGGCATGACTTTATCCCCCTGGTACCTTTTTACTCGGTTGATGTCGCCCACGTGCAGGATGGCCCCAGGACATTTGTGGTTGCTAGAGCAGCCGAGACGCGGGACGATGCAGTCCATCCTTTTCCGCCCTTCTTGATGGGGCAGCCCCGGCGGTCTAGAGCAGCCGTGATTGCGTCACTAATCGTACCGCTCGAACATGATCTGCTTGCGGTCCCAGCCCAACTCTTCTTTCAGCAGTTTTCGATTTGCGTCCACCATCTGATGTAAGCCGCAGATGTACGCTTGCATGTCATTGCGCCCGGCGACAACTTCGCGCACGTGGTCCTGCACATAGCCACGGCGGCCCTTCCAATCTGGGTCCCCTCGGCTAAGCGTCGGCAAATAGTGGAAGTTGGGACTCTCGCATTCGATCTGCTCGAATTCCTGGCGATAGTAAATGCTTTGCTCGTAGCGCGTGCCGCAGACTAGCCAGTATTCATGGTTGTGGTTACGTGAGGACTTCTCGAACAGCCAACGCACCATCCCGCGGATCGGTGCGATGCCAGTTCCCGTTGCAATGAATATGGCATCCTTGCGCGGTTCATGTAGCGTAAAAAGACCGTGCGGGCCGTGGAACTGAACGGTCGCACCCGGTTCCAGAGTGCAGAGCCAGTTTGACAAGAATCCATGATTCACGCGGTTCAGGCAGAGATCAAACGTGGCGTTCAGCCGCGGCGGCGACGCGATAGAGTAGGCGCGAGTGTGCATCCTGCCGTCGGGCCTTGCCTGCCTGATCGAGATGAACTGCCCGGGCAGAAAGCGAAATACGTCCATCCCTTCGACAGTGAGTTCCAAATGCTTCGTCTGGGGCGACAGCAGGATAGACTGGGTCAGGCGCGCAGTTAGAATGGGCCGCTGGACAGTAACGCGCTCCTCAGTTTGAGTTTCCATACAGATGTACTTATCTAGATGCAGTTCGCTTGGGATGGACGCGCCCGGCAGGTTGGCGTTCACCCACAAAAAGCTGGGGAGCGCAGAGAGGTCCAGTCACCCAAGACGCCTTGTGCGGATGGAAACGTGCCTGGTGAGATGACGACTGAATTCGCGGTTGTCGGTTGCGCTGGATCGTGTTGACCAGCAGCGAAGAACGAATGACGACCCTCCGCTACTCCACCGTTACCGACTTTGCCAAATTGCGCGGTTGGTCCACGTCGCAGCCGCGCCGGACGGCGATGTGGTACGCCAGCAACTGGCAAGGAATGACTTCCAGAATCGGCGAAAGCAGTTCCGGCGCGTCGGGAACGTAAAGCACGTGGTCGGCGGCTTCCCGGATCTCGTCATTGCCGTCGGTGGCGATGGCAATAACGGTGCCG
>CAZDYZ010000379.1:0-2054 GCA_964509525.1 uncultured Acidobacteriaceae bacterium | reverse complement strand
GCTTTTCATTTCGTGCCTCCTTTAACCCGTTTGGGTTCGTTCGACGCCGCTACTATGCAGCGGGTGCGAAATCGACTCAATGCACTAGGGATAAATTGACGGTAAGTTGGCTATAAGCGTCAAAGAAGACAACCGGCAGGCAACAGCCGTAGCCGATGTTTCTGCTCCCGGCGCTGCAGGACGAGACGTTGATGGCGCATGGCACGGCTTTCTTGATAGGGACAGCTTGCGGCGGGGCTATTTAATGGGCGGTTCCCACCAAGTTCGGGGCGGTGCGGGCAAATCTTTCTTCCAGTAGCGGACCCCTAACCGGTCGAGTTCAGCGAGCACTAGGCAGGTAGCTTGGTTCACAGCGTTTCGCACTGGTTCGCTCAGTCCTGGGGAAAAGTCGAATCTCTCGCCAGTTACACCAATCAACAGCAAGTCCTTTGGAGCCTGCGCCGCCAAATCAGCGATCAACAGGGACTCTGCCAATGCTAGCGAGTGCGTATCTAAGCGCATCAGCTCCGCGCCATTACGCAATATTTCTTCTTTGCGATAACGCGATACGGAACCTGCGGACTTCCCGTCACTCACCGCGTCCACCAAAATCGCCGCATCGTAACCCGACAGTTCAAAAGCAAGATCCATACCGGGCGTGCCTAGGTCCGCGAGCTCCACGCCGTCAGCAAAGCGATAAAGAGCTTCCAATCGGCAAATGATGTGGGGCCCAACTCCATCGTCCCCTGAGAAGCGATTGCCCATGCCAGCGATCAGTATGTGCTTCACCATGTCTTCAACTTTGGCGATCGGCAATAGTGCCCTCCGCGCTACCTTGCTGGAGGAAACGGCGGCAATCAGTGTATCTGAACAGTGATTCTTCTTGAGGACCAAATTGGGAATCGCGCGGATAAAGTTGCGCCAATCCGGTTCGATCAGCCGGCAACGGAGCTACGATGCAACTAGGTTCGGTCTTGGGACCCAACTGTCCACGCAATTTGGTGCTCATTAAGAGCCAACGCATTTATCTTTCTTAATGGATGATCAGAGCGCACACGATGGAGGTGCCTATGATCCGCAGTGCAGTTGCCACATGGACAGGAGGTCCGAGAGCCGGAGAAGGCTCGGTCACCACCTCCAGTGGAGTAATCACGAATGCCTTGTATTCTTTTGGTTCGGCCACGGGAAACGAGCCCTGCACGAGCCCCTCGGAGATGCTGGCAGCAGCCGTCGCTTCCTGCATGTCACTCACGGTTACGCAGGAGATGGCCAAAGTCGGTCTTCACGAGAAATCGGTAACAACGGAGGCGGTATTGACGTTGACGGAGAAGCGGACGCGCTGGGAAATCACGGACTTTCAAGTGACTGTGACGACAAGCGTGCCGGAGGCCGACGCGGAGAAATTCGAGCATGCAGCCCGGACCGCCAAAGGCAAGTGCCCAATTTCTCAAGCGCTGAAGGTTCCGATCAAGATGACGACCAAGCTACAGCCGATGATGCAACCGGCTTTGGCCTGATCGTTGTTGAAGCTGACGGACCGCTTGTAATCGGCTGTTGGTCACAGGCAAGATCCTCCGCCGATGAGGGGAATCCTTATCCTGGCTGCTGTCTCCAGAAAGCGCCTGTTTCCCTGGCAGGGTCATCTTCATCCCCCGACATGTCTTCCAAGTGCCGACGTCAGGGCTGGCGCGACTCACGTCGATCATAGAACCCGTCAGTTTTTGGCGTCAGGACGTCCATTTTTTTAACTTAATTAATAGTTAATCATGTTATATAATATTGATGTGTTCGTTTGAGGAAACGGTCGATGGTTCGAACTGCGAGGGTAGGCCGCATACAGGAATTCGTGGGAAGTGCCCACCTCTTTTCTTCTGCTTTGACTGATGTCCTTCAGAACCGCTTGCTGCACGAGGCAGGCGCTGTAGGGCTGAGCTTTTCGCAACTGAAGCTGCTGCAACTGCTGGCGATTGCGGAAACCCAAACTGTGGGTGAGCTGGCTGCATTTCTCGGGGTCAGCAACGCAGCAGCCAGCAAGACTGTGGAAAAGCTGGTTCAGAAGGGCTGGGTCTCGAGAG
>CAZDYZ010000378.1:0-1934 GCA_964509525.1 uncultured Acidobacteriaceae bacterium | reverse complement strand
TTGATGTTGGAATTGACCTTAGCGCCTTCGTTGCGTACTGCCAGTGCCATTGAGTTCAACCTCCTTCAAGCTGGGCCGGCGCGAACTGCATACCGTCATCCTGCTATCGGCGAACGCTCCGCTTCTTCAGGAAATAGTCGATCAGCTCGCTAGAGCTGTTGTCCATCTCCACGTCGAAAGCTTCCACCTTGTTAGTGAAGTAGTTGAACATAATGACCGCTGGGATTGCGACAAACAGCCCAATAGCCGTGGTCACCAGCGCTTCCGAAATACCGCCCGCAACCGCCCCCAGACCGGTAGCTTTCTGGGTCGAGATCTCTTTGAAGGCGTTCAGGATGCCGACCACCGTGCCCAGCAACCCGATGAACGGAGCGGTAGAGCCGATGGTGGCCAAGCCGCCCAAGCCACGCTTCAACTCGGCGTGGGTGATGGCTTCGGCGCGCTCCAGGGCTCGCTGAGAGGCTTCAATCTGCTCACCAGGGATATCAGCGGAATCGCCGTGGGCCTTGAACTCCTGAAGGCCAGCGGTGACGACCTTGGCCAAGTGGCTTTTCTTGTTGCGCTCGCCGACCTTGATCGCTTCCTCTATCTTGCCTTCACGCAGTGCACCGGCAACAGCGGGAGCGAAGGCACGAGACTGTTTACGGGCAGCGCTGTAGGCCATCGCACGGTCGATCATCACGCCAATCGACCAGCCTGACATGACGAACAGAATGAACACGACGATCTTTGCCAGAATACCCATCTGTTTCCAGAGGGAGACAGGATCCCAGCCCACGGCGCCTTCCTGAAAAATCCAGGCAGCAGCCGAAGGTACATGGCTGAGAGCGTAGGTTGCAACATTAGCTAGGAACATGAGTAGACTTTTCCTCCTCGGAGCTTTTCGTTACAGCAGACCAAACCCGGTACTGCAATTCGAACATCTGACCAAACTTCCTTCCCTTGCGGCTGGCCGCCCTTGCCAGTTCGCAAAAGGAAAACCACGAAAACAAAGAATCACCGCGATGATCGAATCACGACCAGCACCGGTGCACAACATGGCCATCCGCAAGACTTCTAACTACCCGACAAGGTGAAATTCACGTTGATCGTGGTTTCCACCTCCACCGGCTCGCCGTTAAGGTAATAAGGCTTGTACCGCCATTGTTTCACGGCTTCAAGAGCAGAAGAAGTCAGCATCGGGTGCCCGCTGACCACGTGCAGGTTCTGAATCGTGCCATCCTTGCCGATCAAAGCCTGCAATACAACCGTACCCTGAACACGCGCTTGGCGGGCTAAAGGCGGATATTGCGGTTGTACCTTGTGAATCAGCAATCCCTGCGAAACACCCTGGGACACCCTTACCCGTTGTGGGGTCGCTGCCTTAGGCACGGCAGTGGGAACGTTGCCGATAACGCTGCCCAGAACCCCGCCCATAGCGCCACCCGGAACTCCACCGGGGACCCCGCCGACGACTCCAGCCACACCCGTGCTCGGCGGGGGCTCGTCCTCCTTAATCATCTCGATCTTTTTCGGAATTGCAGTCGGTGTCCGCAGCTGCCCATTGTCCAACTCGGTCTGCGGCTTCACGACGTGAACAGGAGCAGCGGCCGGCGGTGGTGGTGGCGGTGGTGGCGGAGGCGGAGCGACTAGGAATGTCATCAATTGTTGCTTAGGCAGAGCCTCTGTAAAGATCAACGGCAACAGCACGAGGATGCCAATTAACAGGACCTGCAGCACAAACGAGAGAGCCGTCGTTGCTCCGCGTTTGGTTTTGAGCTTGCCTCCTGATTCCACGAGGCTGTCTTCAAACATGGCCTGTTCTCCGTCGAGAGCTTTGATTTACTTAGACACCGGGCTTTCGATTTTTGCTCCCCCAAAACCGCAAGCTGGCAATCAAAATTTTAGCCCGCAGAAGGAATCTAGGAGCCCGGGGGAAACCACCCAGAAACGGC
>CAZDYZ010000377.1:0-3569 GCA_964509525.1 uncultured Acidobacteriaceae bacterium | reverse complement strand
CCCCGATGAATCTAGGCAAACCGCCTGTAACCAGACAGCAGCCTGTGACTGACCACTATTTCGGCCAGAAGATTGTTGATCGTTACCGCTGGCTGGAAGACGGCAGCAGCCCCGAAACACGGCAGTGGTCGGCTGGGCAGGCGGAGTACAGTCGCATCCTCCTCGACAGCCTGCCTGGCCGCCATAAGCTGCACGACTGCATCGAGCGACTGCTGGAGATTGGCGGCCTCGGCGAAACGCAAATTGGCGGCGAATATTACTTCCACACCAGGCGCGATGGTAAACAAGACCAGCCTGTGCTGTACGTTCGAAAGGGGGTTGATGGCAAGGACAAAGTACAGATGGACGTCAACCAGCTTTCCGAAGACGGCACGACCGCGCTCGACTGGTGGCAGGTGTCACACGACGGGAAGTATGTCGCCTATGGAACGTCGGAGGGCGGCTCCGAAATGAGCACGCTGCACGTCATCAATACCACCACCAGCAAACTCCTGCCAGACGTAATCGCGCGTACGCGCGCCGCCAGCATCGCATGGAAGCTCGACGACAGCGGCTTCTACTACACGCGCTATCCTCAGAAAGGGGAGGTTGCGGAAGGGCAGGAAATGTACAACCGTCACGTTTTCTACCACGAGTTGGGCAGCGATCCCGCGAAGGATCCACGAATCTTTGGTGAAGGGCGCGATCCGCAGGATTGGCCATCCGTCGTGCTCTCGGACGACGGCCGCTGGCTCGCCATCATGGTCGAGCAGGGCTGGACGAAAAGCGAAGTCTATCTCAAGGATGTGCAAAACAACGTGTCCGCGGTTCCTGTCACGACTGGCAAGAATTTTCTTTATTCGGCAATACCTTACAAGGGCGATCTCTACATCCTGACCAATGAAGACAGTCCGCGTTATCGTGTTTTCAAAACTCCGGTCATGACGCCTACGCGCCAGCATTGGCACGAAATCATCCCACAATCGGATGCGATCCTCACTTCGCTTGACGTCGTCGGTGGACAGTTGTTCGCCAGCTACGAGCAGAATGCACACTCACTGCTGAAGCACTTCACGACTGAGGGCAAACCTCTGGGGGAGATCGAGTTGCCGGCGCTGGGAACGATCGCCCATTTGGGCGGTAAATTTGACAGCACCAGCGCGTTCTATCTCTTCTCCTCCTTCACGGTGCCGACGACCATCTATCGGTTCGATATCCAGGTGGCCAAGAGCACGCTGTGGGACTCGGTGCACGCCAGCTTTGACACCAGCAAGTATGAGACCACGCAGGTCTGGTACACGTCGAAAGACGGCACGCGAGTGCCCATGTTCCTAGTCATGCGTAAGGGACTGAAGCTCTCCGGGCACAACCCCGTGCTGCTGACGGCTTACGGCGGCTTCAATGTGAGCCTCACGCCGCAGTTCAGCCAAACGATCTTTCCCTGGCTGGATCATGACGGTATCTTCGCGATGGCGAACCTGCGGGGCGGCAGTGAGTTCGGAGAGGACTGGCATCGTGCGGGCATGCTGGACAAAAAGCAAAACGTTTTCGACGACTTCTTCGCAGCCGTTGGGTATCTCCAAAAGGAAGGTTACACCGACCAGCAGCACCTCGCGATTCGAGGCGGCAGTAATGGCGGATTGCTGATGGGTGTGGCGCTTACCCAGCGTCCTGACCTGTTCCGCGCCGTCGTCTGCCAAGTACCGCTGCTCGACATGTTGCGCTACCAGAAGTTCCAGATCGCCAAGCTCTGGATTCCGGAATATGGCTCGTCCAACGACCCGAAACAGTTTCAGTGGCTTTACTCCTATTCGCCGTATCACCACGTCAGGAAAGGAACCGATTATCCCGCAGTGCTATTCATGACGGCCGACAGTGACACGCGCGTTGACCCCATGCACGCGAGGAAGATGACCGCGCTGCTCCAAGCCGACAACGGCGGATCGAACCCTATCCTGCTGCGCATCGAGCCTAAGGCTGGACACGGAGCTGGAACGCCCATTTCCAAGCTGGTCGGGGAGTGGACTGACATATACTCCTTCCTGTTTTGGCAGTTAGGGATAGATGTCGGCCGCTAGCGGTAAGCATTCAGCAATCAGAACTCAGCACTGAGCCAGCGCTTGCGTTATCCCCACCGAGAACTTTAGTTCTTCTAGGGAGATCTGCTTTTTGCCTTCGCCGAGGAACGGGGGATTACTCTCAGCTTGCCCTGCAATGAATGGATGAGCTGTCCTCTTCCTTCCCGCGGGGCGGGGTTCTGGCGTCCGCGACTAATGTGTGATTGACCCTGCTCGGCCCAAAATGTTATAAAGACTCGCTTTTTTGTGTTGCCCTCGGAGTGTGCTTCAATGTGCACACGAAAAGGTGCAAGTGTTCCCGACGCGGCCAAACCTCAACACTTCCGTCTTGAAGTGGAAGCGCGTTTCCGGGATTCCAGCAGGTCTACACATGGTTCTACTGCGCTCTGGCCAAGCCGCAGGGCAAACTGTGTACGCGCCTGGCCTGCTAGGCGGTCATGGGTTTCATGGGAACGCTGTCGGCAATGAATCGTCAGAGAGCAGAACTTTATAACGAACTTCTTAGGATGCTCCTTGCCTGAACGGGTTCGTCCACCATCACCCCGGTGCGTTCATTAGCGGCGCGCCGCGGTAGCCGGATAATCGGAGGATTCTTATGCATACCTGGCTCGCTGCTCTGCGGCGGCTGTCCTCGGCGCCAGTAAAACGTTCGACCCATTTGCTGGTTACCGCCCTGGCCCTTCTTATGCTCAACGCTTCCACCGTCTTCGCTCAGCCAAGCGAGGCAGGAGGGGAGGCTACCTTGCGGCTGCCTGATCTGTCGTCGATCAGCTTCCTGGGTATGACCGGCCACAACCTGCTGCTGATCGGCATACTCTTTTGCTTCTTCGGCCTGCTCTTTGGGCTGGTGATTTACTTGCAGCTCAAGAACCTGCCTGTCCACCGCGTCATGCGCGACATCTCGGAGTTGATCTGGGAGACCTGCAAGACGTACCTGATAACCCAGGGGAAGTTCCTTGTAATTTTGTGGGCATTCATTGCGGTCGTTATCCTCGCCTATTTTGGATGGCTGGCTCCGGTGCCGGGCAAGCCGGTGGGCGTCACCCTGCCCATCATCCTCCTGTTCAGTGTCATTGGGATTTGCGGCAGCTACGGCGTGGCATGGTTCGGCATCCGGGTAAACACATTCGCCAACTCGCGTATCGCCTTCGCTGCGCTGCGGGGGAGCCCGTATCCGGTGTACTCCATCCCGGTGCGATCGGGCATGAGCATTGGCATGATGTTGATCTCCGTCGAACTGCTCATCATGCTGTGCATTCTGCTCTTTGTTCCCCCGGAATATGCCGGACAGTGCTTTATCGGCTTTGCCATTGGCGAGTCTCTCGGCGCGGCCGCACTGCGCATCGCCGGCGGAATTTTCACCAAGACGGCTGACATCGGCTCTGACCTGATGAAGATTGTCTTCAAGATCAAGGAAGATGACGCCCGCAATCCGGGCGTCATTGCCGACTGCACAGGTGATAACGCGGGAGACTCCGTTGGTCCCACGGCCGATGGCTTTGAAACCTACGG
>CAZDYZ010000376.1:0-2277 GCA_964509525.1 uncultured Acidobacteriaceae bacterium | reverse complement strand
CCACTGCTGCGCCGAAGGTGTTGGCCGCATAAACTCGGTCGATCGCGGTTTCGAACGCTTCGGTTCTTGCACTCAGGAAGTGGGCTACGGCCGGCAGTGTTCCGCCCATGAGTATGGCCGGAACCGCGATGACCAGCATGGCGAAGCCAACCTGTACTGACAGCAGCCTTCCAGCTTGCATATGGAGCAGTCCACTGGTGTACACGTACAGCATGGTCGTGATGCTTACGATAGAGGGGACCGCGAGGCTGTAGCCCGCAATCGACAACTCAAGAACGCCGTATATGCGGAGGGAGGTTGGTTGTTTGGCACACCATTTTCCAATCGTAGCCGCTCCAATAGCTAATCCGCCCATGAAGACTGCCAAAACCGTGCTGGCCGCATAAGCCGTGTTACCGAACGTATAGCTCAGAAGACGAAAAAAGATCATCTCCAGAATGAGACTGGATGCCCCGGAGAAAAACATCAGCAGGCAGATGAAAGATGGAGCGTGACTACGGTAATCGGATAGCAATATGCTCCTTCGCTAATTGTTCGAAGCAGCATCTTGGAATTCAGCGGTGAAGTTCCGGGCTTTGGCTTCACCGCCAGATCGGACGACATACAAAGCCGAATCGGCTCTGGGACGACTGATCATCGGAATTGTCGGGCGACTCGCTGGCGAGCTGCGTACACATAAGGTAGGCCCGAAAGGGTTGCTTTTCACGGCTCTTAACAAGAACTTGACAAGACCCGCGATTTTATTGGGCCTGCGATTTTCAGAGTTCTGGAACCGAGGTCCGCCTCAATACCGAAAAGACGCCCGTCTCTGTGTCTATCGGCCTATCAGGGAGGTTCTTGACCATCAAGGCGCAGCGTGGTCGGGACGTGCTCGATGAATTACTGGTGGCCAGCGAACGGCGTGCGATCAAGGGATCAAGGAAGAATCACTGGACAAAAACTGGACAAACTTGGCTTTGAGCTCCCTAATTCCGTTTTAGCTGAATGCGTAGAATCAGTAACTTAGGGGTCTATTACTGGTGACCCGGGTTCGATCCCGACCCGGTACACCGGTAGACCCAAACGGACTTTTTGACTTTTTCAACTTTTCAACAGCCACAGACTTTGGCGTAAGCTTGCGCCGTCGGTTCGCCGGATGATGGGGATTGAGTCCTATTGGAGATTTATCAACAACCATGACGAAAGTTTTCTCGCTGAGTAGAACGTTAGGCGTTAATAATAGGTTAGCTTACGACGAATGATGGTGCCGGGTTCCCAAGGTGAGTCTGGGCGAGAGCGTGCGACACTGCTCTGCTCAGTCCAATTGCCGTAGCTATCGTACTGATACGTGTATTGTGTTTCATACGTGGAGGGCGGCCGGGCCGGTTGAGGCTGCCCCGCAGGAATCATGGTTCCGGCTTCTGTGAGGCTGTATTCCCTCTCCAGTTCCGGGTTCACGACCGTGGTGGTACGCTCCGAGGCCTTATCACCTTGGTCGTTATAGGTTGTGATCGTCACTTCGTCGCCAAAGGCTCCACCACTCCTGTGCCGCTCTATTACCCGACCGTTGTCGTCGTAGACGTACGAGATGGCTCTGTTCAGCAGACCGCCAGCCAAGAACGCGCCCACCGACTTCTCCTGTTCTGGATTGAGCTTTGGCTTCAGCTCTTCAGGAATCATCAACTCGGGGGCATCAACAACGTGCTCCTCTGCGACGATGCGGCCTTTTGCATCGAACTTGCGCGCAATGTGAGCCACGAGGTTTCCCTCCGCATCTCGGAGTTGTGCACCTGTCGCCACGTCCTGCTCGTTGTTCGAAGTTGTCAGAGTGCCGCCGGGATACGGAGCGAACCCCAAGTCAGTCCCTTCCCAATGCGCCGCGTAAGCCGTATTCCGAGACAGAGGTTTTGAATCGTAGCTTTCAATGACGGACTTGCGGCCATTGTCGTCGTACTGGTAGCGAAACTGAGACCGACCACCCGATTCCACCTCAACGAGTCTTCGTGCCGCATCGTATGAGTAGGTTGTTTCAGAACTCGGAGCTGAGCCCATTTTGCCAGAAGCGGTCTTGATTAGAAGTCCATCGGGCTGGTAGGTATAGCGCGTTACCCATTGGGGACCGTCAGGATTGCCGTTTCGCACTTCCAGCATTCTCCCGTCGGGTGCGTATTCTGTTCTGGTGGACGTGAGCAACTGGCGACCATCAGCATCCGAAACGTTTTGTTCGACGAGCACTGATTTAACCGGACCTCGTAGACCAGCCTTATCACGATCTGACATGAGAGCACCCATTTGGGA
>CAZDYZ010000375.1:0-1551 GCA_964509525.1 uncultured Acidobacteriaceae bacterium | reverse complement strand
CGCCCTCAGCGGCGCAAACGGGGGAATGCGCCCGCTCATTGAGGCGGAGCGGATGGATGCCGCTTTGCAGTCGCTGGCGCCCAGGCGCGCCTACGATAAGTATCGTGGCCGGCGGCGCCTGCTGCGTCTTGCCGTCAATGGCTCGTGGAAAGGGATTTCTTGCTCCAGTTGTTAAGCTGTGCTAATCGAGCGCATTAGTCATACAAAGCAATTCGATTGGCCCTATAATGGCCTGCGTCCTGTTGCCCTCGCGCTCCTGCTGTGATTGGGCTGCCGGTTCTAGGGGATCGTCACACTTGGCAATGCTATTTCCAGCATTTGGTTAAGAAAGATGAAGCACAAGGCAACGTATAGCGGCGCTGGTCACAGTGAGGAGCCCGTTGGAGATCCTTCTTTTCTCGAGGAACGCGGCGTTCTGGCAGTCGCTCCTCGAAGGTAAGGTGAGCCCGGATGACCGTAGCATCTGCCGCTGATCCTGCCAGCGCGCGATTTATTGATATTGGCTCGAGGGCGTCAGCGACGACGAGTTCCGGGCATGCTTAAAGGACCTGTAAGCCCGCGGCCGGTTGCCCTAAAAAATCTAGAAGACTCCCCCTTGGTGAGTCCGGCGGAGAGTATGGAAAGCGGCCATCGGACGGTCGCGCGAAACGCCTTCCACCTCGTACTCGGGCAGGCGGTGACCACCGCGCTGGCGATACTCTTCAGCGCGGCGCTCGGAAGAATCTTGGGCGCCCGCGACTTCGGCGTCTACTTTCTGGTTTCTTCGTTCGCCACCTTCGCCTACGTGCTGGTGGATTGGGGACAGCAGTTCTACATCATTCGCGAGGTGGCCTGTCAGCCCGAGCGGGGCAGTCTGCTCCTTGGAACGACCCTGGTCTTGCGCGCCGCCGGCGCGGCGCTGGTAGTGGCTCCTTCCGCGCTGGCAGCCTGGGCGTTAGGTTACGACGCGCTTACCTGTTGGTACGCCGCCGTTTTCATTGTCGTGAGCCTACCTTTTTTTCTCGCTCAGAGCTACGGAATGGTATTTCGCGCTCGCGATCGAATGGGCCTCGACGCCTCGGTGTCGGTGGCAAACAAAATCGCGTTGCTCGGGCTCGCCCTGGCCGCGCTGGTCTTTGGCATTGGGCTTCCGGGCGTGCTGGTGGCGCAGGCGCTGGCCGGTTTCCTGGCGCTTGCAATTGCACACTTGCTCTACCGCCGAATGACAATGGGTCCGCTGCGCTATTCTTCCCACATCGCTCGCGAGGTCTTGATAGGCGGCAGCGCCTTTTTCACCTTCAGCGCCGCGAGCAACATACAACCTTACATAGATGTGGTGATTCTCTCTAAGCTCGCTCCGGTAGACGTGGTCGGCTGGTACGGCGCGGCGAAAAACATCCTGGGCACGGTGGTCGCCCCAGCGCTCATTCTCGGCGCCGCGTCGTTTCCGCGTCTATCCCGCACGGCGAATGGGGGCCAGTTCAAGGCCGAGGTCCGAGCGGCGCTGCGGCCCATTCTGTGGCTCGGCGCGCTGGCGGCAACTGGAACGTTCTTATTCGCGGACGACGCCAT
>CAZDYZ010000374.1:0-2086 GCA_964509525.1 uncultured Acidobacteriaceae bacterium | reverse complement strand
GTTCCGCACGCGAACTCACCTTCTCGCCAAGAGTCATCCGTTGCTACACGGCAGATAAGTGCTGGACTGCCTGCGCCCCCACCAGTTCGGCAATCCGCAAATGTCTCTCGCATGGACCGGACCAAACACCACCACGCCTCTCCGGCCTCGTCCTCCACTCCCGAAGTCATCGTTCTGGCGGAAGAGCGCGAAGCCTTCACCCGATTCGTCTCCGAGGTCCCGGAAGCCGGAGCAGGGACTTTGGCGTTGGCCCAACCAGCTCAGCCGGAGAACGATGAACCCACGGAGATTGCGCTGTTGCGGATTGAGCCTCTGGACGTGAAACCTGTCGATTCTTCCAGCCGCAAGCAGACGTGGTGACTTTTTGTTTGATCTCGATCGAAATATGACCTTAAGGAGAAACTCATGCCCACCGCTCGATTCCTAATCGCTGTACTCACCCTGTCAGCACTCGTCTGTCCAAATCTCTTCGCGCAGGACAAGCCCAAACCGGAACCGAAACCTTCTACTCTGCTCAAGCTCCAGGTAGTCATCTCCGAAGCCGAAGGCGAAAAGAAAGTGGCCAGTCTGCCCTACGCGCTCTTTCTCACAGCCGATTTTTCCGGTCCCGGTAGCCCCTATAGCCAGATCAGAATTGGCAGCCGGATTCCCGCTTATACCGGCAAAGAAAACGGAATGCAATATCTGGACGTCGGAACCAAGATCGACGCCCGCGCACAAAGTCAGGAGAACGGGCTCTTTGACGTGGTCTTGAACGTCGATCGCTCCTGGGTTGACGGAGAGGTCTTGATCCCCATGGACAAGCTAGACGGCCACGCATCCGAGCAAAGCACTGTTCAATTCAAACAGCCGATCCTCCATGAATTCCGCACCGGTTTGACATTCAAAATGCGCGACGGCCAGACCGTGCAAAGCATGCAAGCAGCCGATCCCATCAGTGGAAGAGTGATTACCACCACTGTCACCATGAACGTGGTGAAGTAGCCTCATGCGCGCCTGAAGATCCGCGCCAATGTCTCCCCTAAATTCGGTTGTACGAACTTGTATCCAAGTTTTTCCAACTGCCCCGGCGTCACCCGCTGGCTCGCAAGCAACAGCGCGTCGGCCATTTCTCCCAGCATCAACCGCAGCGCCATAGCCGGAGCCGGGAACAGGGCCGGCCGGTGCAGCTCTTTAGCCAGCGCAGCAGCGAACTCCGCATTGCGCACCGGTTGTGGCGACACCACATTGATTGGCCCGCGCACTGCGCCGTTCTCTAAAGCTAGCCGCAAAATCGCCACCACATCTTCCAGGCTAATCCAACTGACCCACTGCTGCCCCGACCCCAGCTTTCCTCCAACGCCCAGACGAAAGGGCCTCGCCATCTTTGCAAGTGCCCCGCCTTGTCTCGCGAGGATCAACCCGAACCGTGCCTGAACCACGCGAAGCCCTGGCGCCTCGGCCTTCTCTGCCTCTGCTTCCCACGCCGTCGCCACTTCACCTAGAAAGTCCCTGCCCAGACGGCTCTCTTCCGTGAGAACTTCGTCTCCCCGGTCTCCATAAATACCAATCGCCGACGCCGAAAGTAGCACTCGTGGCCGCACCGCCATTTTCGCCAGCGCATGGACCAGTGCGCGGGTGCTGTCCACGCGACTGCCGCGCAACTCGCGTTTCCGTTGCGCGGTCCAGCGCCCCTGTGCGATCGAGGCTCCGGCCAGATTAACCACCGCATCAGCGCCCACCGCCAGCGCACCCAGTTCGCCGGTCAGTGGATTCCACTTCACGTCAAAACCCGAAGCATCGCGAGTCGCTTCGCTCTTGGTCTCTGGGCGCACCAAACGACATACCGTGTGACCCGCCTGTGCCAGTTCACCAGTCAGCGCGCTCCCAACCAGCCCCGTCGCACCTGTGATGAGAATCTTCATCGCCGCCCCGCGCTTCTTCCTCACGGCCGTCACACCGCTGCGTCTCACTAGCCGACCGCGCTACCTCAGGTTACAATTTTCGAGTGACCACTGTCTTACCCAATCTCCGCGTCAAAGTTCTCTTCTTCGGGCCAATCCGGGAGTTGACCGGCGCTTCCGAAGAGGCTATCGAGGTACCTGTC
>CAZDYZ010000373.1:0-8024 GCA_964509525.1 uncultured Acidobacteriaceae bacterium | reverse complement strand
TCCTCTCCCCAGAGCGCGCACGCCATTCACGAGTCTTTCCAACGGGCGCGTAAAAGTGCTAGCGGTCACGTACACCAGCACGCTGCCGACAAACACTGCACCAAAGCCGACGGCCAGCAACAGCCGGCTGAGGTGATTCAGGAAAGCTGTTGCCTCGTCGTAGGACTTTATGACAACTATGGTGACCACCGGAGCTGCTTCCGGATCCAGTACCAACGAGGAGGCAATGAAGCTTTCCTTTCCTAGCTTCCAGTCGGTGGGGCCCTGCGGAATTGCATGTGCCGCAAGATGCGCCCGCAGCTCGTTCGTCTGCTCGGGGTTCAGCGTGCTCACCACGATTCCTTGTCCGCAGACGATAGCCACTTGGCTAGCCGCAATCTGGCCTACCTCGTGCGCCACGGCCGCGTTCATTTCCTCTCCCACCGCCACCATGCCGAGCAGGGAATTGTTCGCCGGCGGCCCGAAATAGATCGGCGCCAGAACGACCTCATAAAGATGTCCATCAGCCAACCACCATTGCAGAGGTTCGTCGAGAGAGTTGCGACTTTGGAGCAGCTGCTGGGCTTGTTCACGCGTAATGCCGGGCGCTCTGGTATGAAAGCCGACAAATTGGTTTCTAGAATCGATCAGTCCGAACAAATCGCCGCCGGAGATGCGGAACATTTCGCCCGATCCGTCTTGGATGGTGGGTGCATGACGTGACGTCATCAAAGCTTTCAAATTGGGGAGATCGGCCATGAGTTTGGCAGAGCGTGCCAGGGTGGCCTCACGCTCTCGTTGCACATTGCGAAAAGTTTCAACCGAGTTGGCGAGATCGCTCCCCAGTTCGCGCCGCACCTGGTTTTCCACGGTGCGCTGGACAATCAGAAGGGACACCGCGGTCAGGCCGGCCGAGGTAAGTAGCATGGCAATGAGGAACTTGGTTCGCAGCCGCAATCCACCCATCGCCCACCTCTTTCCTGGACTCAACCTATCTGACAAACTTGTAGCCCGTGCCGTGGACTGTCCGGAAGTGCACCGGGTCGGCGGGATCTTTCTCCAGCTTCTGCCGCAGGCGAAGCATGTGCGTGTCGACGGTGCGGGTCGTCGGGTAGTTGTTGTAGCCCCACACACTGTTCAGCAGCTCGGTACGAGAGACTACACGGTCCTGGTTGTTCAGGAAAAAGCGCAGCATCTTGAACTCCTGGGGCGTGAGCGGCACTAGTTGTCCATCGCGATGCAATTCCATCCTCGAGAAGTTTACTTCCACGTCGTCGAAACTGAAGACTTCAGTCTTGTCCGAGGCCTGGTTTAACCGCCGCACGGCAGCCCGTACGCGCGCCAGCAGCTCGCGCGGGCTAAACGGCTTGGTTACATAGTCGTCGGCACCAAGCTCCAGCAACAGGACTTTGTCGAGCACGTCACTGGCCGCACTCAAAACGAGGATGGGCACATTCGACGCTTCGCGCTTGATTTCGCGGCAAATGTCCTGCCCCGACTTCCCTGGCAGGCGCAGATCGAGAATGACGATGCGCGGCACCGAAGCGTGGAACATTTCCATGGCGACTGCCCCGTCGGCCGCAATCGCCACATCGAACCCCGCGGATTCAAAAGTCCTGCGCAAAGCCCGCTGTACGGCTAGATCGTCTTCGATGACCAGGATTTTTTCCATACCGACCCAATCGCAATCGCATTTGTACTGCTTGAGATACAGCTAATAACAGATCAAATTGGCAGTCAACGGCGGTGTTGACAATTCTGTGACAAAAACCCTAGAAAGACCGGAATGTCAACAAGTTTTGACAATCTCGACACACGGTTAAGACAATTGGCGGCAACCAGCGCCGGATTGCAGCAAAGCTACTGATGTCAGAGATTCAGATCGAAAATGACAGACGAGCCAAACCGAAACAGCCCCCCACCGAGGCAGTCCTAATAATCCTGGCTGCGATGGTAGGGTTGCAGAAGTCTCAGCGCCGACGGCTTGCCCTGAGCTGACCGACTTGCACAAATTTCGGCTGACAAGGGGTAATCATGGAAGGTTCGTTCACGCCCGCTCACAAGCGCGCAGCAAGGCACTCGCTTTGCTGAGGCACTCTTGGTATTCACTCTCCGGATCGGAGTCAGCAACGATGCCAGCGCCCGCCTGCACATACGCCCGGTCCTGATGCACTACCATAGTCCGAATAGCGATGCAGGAGTCGAGATTACCGGCGCAGTCGGCATAAAAAACTGAGCCCCCATAAACTCCGCGCCGCACCGGTTCCAGCTCCTCGATGATCTCCATGGCCCGCACCTTGGGCGCTCCGCTGAGGGTGCCGGCCGGGAAGCAGGCCGCCAGAGCATCCAGCGCGTCGAGATCTCCCCGCAGTTGTCCTTCCAGAGCTGAAACCAGGTGCATGACGTGCGAATACTTCTCTACGAACATCAGGTCGCGGACCTTCACGCTCCCGTACTCGCTAACTCGGCCAAGATCGTTACGCCCCAGGTCAACGAGCATGACGTGCTCGGCCCGCTCCTTCTCGTCATTGCGGAGCATTTCGGTCAGTTGATTATCTTCAGCGGCGTCAGTTCCGCGTTTGTGTGTTCCCGCGATCGGGCGATATTCCAGTTTCCGTTTAGAGACGCGCACGAGCATCTCGGGTGAAGCTCCCACCACCTGCAGATCATCAAGCTTCAAAAAGAACATGTATGGAGAAGGATTCACCGTACGCAGCGCACGATAGATCCGGAATGGATCGGCCGGAGGCTTGAAGTCCAGCCTCTGCGATAGTACAACCTGGAAAATGTCACCGGCCGCGATGTACTCTTTCGCCGTACGCACGCTGTGAACGAACTGGTCATGCGATGTGCTGAAGTGAAGCTTTATGGCAGTCTTCCTGTCCGTGGCAGACCAGGGCAAGGTCTGGGCACGAACCCCTCGCGCCAGCTTGCGCTCGATGGCGGCAATATCGGCGAGAGCGTGGTCATAAGCCTGGTGTGGCGACTCCGAGCGAACGTCGGCGGCCGCGATGATATGCAGTTGGTGTCGCAGGTGGTCGAAGGCGATCAATCTGTCGTAGAAAGTGAAAACGCAATCCGGTAGTCCCAAATCGTCTTTTGCGCGCTCCGGGAGACGTTCGAATTGCCGCACCATATCGTAGGCAAAGTATCCGACGCCGCCGGAGGTGAAGGGAGGCAGCTCCGGCAAAGCTACGGGCTGATACTGCCGCAGGCAGGTTCGCAAAAGCGCGATCACGTTACCTTGGCGTCGTTGCACGGAGGAACCCTCGCGAATGGCTAGTTGCTTTCCCCGCGCGGTGATCACCATTCTGGGCTGCGCCCCGAGGAACGTGTAGCGTCCTATCTTTTCTCCACTTTCTACCGACTCCAGCAGGAATGCATATTTCTGACGGGCAGCTAAGCTCAGGAAGGCTCCCACGGGGGTCAACAGATCCGAGCTCAAGGTTTTGGCGACAGGGATGAGCGTTGCGTCGCGGCTGAGCTGCCTAAAGGTTTTGTAGTCGGGCGTAAGCATCGAAATTGCGACGGTGCGTGCCGAGGTTTACTGGGATTATACGGGAGCTCAAAGGCGCTCCCAGCTTACTTGCGCACGGCATATCCCCCTGCATATACTTGCAGCGTTTGCCCGCCCAATGCTGGATGCAAACCGGCAGCAGCGTCCACCCGATCGTGCCGCAAGACGCCCCGATCGTCGGAGAGTTTATGGTTACGACTTCACACCTACTCGAGCAAGAAAGCAACCCTTGGGAACAGCAGGCTACACGATTCAACCTTGCAGCCGAAAAACTACAACTCGATGACGGCCTTTGGCGCGTTCTTCGCCAGCCTAACCGCGAGATCATCGTCCACATTCCCGTCAGTATGGACAATGGTCAACTGGAAGTCTTCACCGGGTATCGGGTACAACACTCGATTGCTCGTGGGCCAGCGAAGGGTGGCGTGCGTTATGCGCCGGATGTAACCCTCGATGAGGTACGCGCGCTAGCAAGCTGGATGACGTGGAAGTGCGCGGTTGTGAATATCCCGTTTGGCGGCGCCAAAGGTGGGATTATTTGCGATCCGAAGCAGATGTCGAGAGGCGAGTTGGAACGACTGACCCGTCGCTACACGGCTGAGCTGATTGAGTTTATCGGCCCAGAAAAGGATGTGCCAGCCCCAGATGTAAACACCAACGAGCAGACAATGGCGTGGATGATGGACACCTACTCGATGCATATGCGCCAGACAGTTACAGCTGTGGTGACTGGCAAGCCGCTGAATATGGGCGGCTCGCGTGGGCGGCGCGAAGCGACCGGTCGAGGAGTGATGCTCATCTGCGATGAGTCCATCAAGAAGAACAATATGACCCGCGAGAATACGCGAGTGATCGTACAGGGGTTCGGCAACGTCGGTTCCAACGCCGCACTCCTCATGCATCAGGCCGGTTACAAAGTTGTCGGCGTCGGCGAGTGGGATGGAGGTCTGTATAACAGCAAGGGCATTGACATTCAGGCGCTCTGGGACTTCCGCCAGAAGGAAGGCACCATCCATGGCTTCAAAGGCGCAGAACGGGCGATGACCGAGGAATTGCTAGTTACCGATTGCGAGATCCTGGTGCCGGCCGCCACGGAGAGTGTCATCACATCCGCCAATGCCGACAAGGTCAAAGCCAAGATTCTGGTCGAAGGCGCCAATGGCCCCACCACCGCAGCGGCCGATGACATTCTTGCCGACAAACATGTTTTTGTGATGCCCGACATTCTGGCCAATGCTGGTGGCGTAACCGCGTCGTATTTCGAGTGGGTGCAGGACCGGCAAGGGTACTTTTGGAAGGAATCCGTCGTCAACGAACAGTTGAAGGACATCATGGTTTCGTCCTTTGAGGACGTGGTGCGCTACGCCGAGACCCATCACGTGAATAACCGCATTGCGGCATACATGCTGGCTATCGACCGTGTGGCCTACACCATCCGTCAACGCGGGATTTACGCCTAGAAAAGCGTGCGGAAGGGCGATTGAATCCTGGAAGGTAATTGCGAGCAGGCTCGGATTCCCATTCCCAGACGTTGGTTCGTAGATCGGCTTCGCAGTCGGCTGAAACGGTCTTGTCGGCGACTGGTGGGTAGAAAGGTGTCGGCCAGACATCACTGTTTGTGTTTCTCATCGCTTTTCAAGCAGTCAAGCGATGGTCGGCGGCATCACCCACCATTCGATTGCTTTGTGCCGCTGGGCCCCCACTTCTCTGATTGTTCCATCCTGGGACAGAATAATTTTCCATTACAGCCTGCACGGCAACGCGAGTTGGGGCATAATATCGCTCAAGCTGTGTGGTGTGTGGGAACCTCCCTGCGCGCAGGTTTTTATGCAACGTCTCTACTTATGCCTACGCGTCCTTCTGGTAGTGCTGGCCTCTCCGGCCATCCTCGCGTATATTGCTGTAGCTACTTTGCTCCACCCCATCGTCGCGATCCGGAATAGGTTTCGCACTGCCTTGCGGCTCTGGATGAGCGTTCTGGACTGGGTCAGAGGAATTCCGATGGGCTACAGTTATTGGGAGCAATACGAAGCCCCCCCCATGTTGGACGAGATCGTCGTGCACCACGACGAATAGCCTTCATACTGCCTCTGGCAGCGGTACATCACAACCCATAGGATGCGTTTTACCAGCAGGGAGGAACGATCATCCTCCCGGACTCAGAGATTCGGCGATGCCCTCTACTGCGATGTTTCTGTGATTGCTTTCGGTCGAAGCAGTAGCGCATAATCGGCTGTTACGGTGGCCCCCACCGCCGCTGTGGCTCGTTTGTTTTGTGAACCTTCCAACCTACATCACGCTCACCCGCATTTTCAGCATTCCTGTGCTGATTTGGATTCTCTCTAGCAGCCGCTTCAATTCGGCAAATGGCGAGCGTGAGCTTTTGGCGTCATTCGTGTTCATTGCGGCGTCTCTGACCGATGCCATCGACGGTTACCTGGCGCGCAAGCGTGCACAAGTTACAACCTTGGGGATGTTACTTGACCCCGTGGCTGACAAACTGCTGATTGCTGCCGCATTCATAACTCTGGTGCAGTTCAATCCGCGCACTGTTCCCGCCTGGATGGCGGTGATTATTGTTGGCCGCGAATTTCTGGTCAGCGGTCTGCGCTCCATCGCTGCGTCGGAAGGCTTTACCATTGAGGCCAGTGAGTTGGGCAAGAGCAAGATGCTGGTGCAGATTGTCTCCGTGGTGGCTGCTATCATCGATCACCATTGGACACACCTGCCATGGTACTTCCTGAATTTGCCAGTCCACCCGATCGCGCTAGCGTCGATTTGGGTGATGGTGGGCCTGTCATTGCTTTCTGCCATTGATTACTTCGTGGCGTTCTGGAAGAAGATCGACCGTCATGCGGTAAAGCGCCGCAAGCGGCGTTCCTTTGTGCTGAGCCGGCGGAGGAAGCGCAACGATGTCCCTGCAGTCTGAACAACCGCCGCCTCTCAGCTCCTCCGAACCTTGTGAGTACTCTGCTGTAGAACGCCAGTTGTTGCTAAGGCTCGCCCATGACTCGATTGAGGCTGCGCTGGACAACCGCTATGTCGACCTGACTCCACCCGACCCTCATTTGGCTGAGCCGCACGGGGCATTCACAACCCTGTATCTTCGGGGGGTGCTGCGCGGATGTATCGGTTACGTTTTTCCTGCCGAAACGCTATACAAGACCGTGGCTGAAACGGCAAGGGCTGCAGCATTTGACGATCCGCGCTTCGAGCCCGTGACCTCGTTGGAAGCCCCGCAACTCACCGTAGAGATCAGCGTTCTGTCGCCGCTACGGCAGATTAGAGCGGACGAGGTCGTGGTCGGCAGACATGGGCTTGTCGTTACCCAGGGAAGTCGACGAGGCCTGCTGCTGCCGCAGGTAGCAGTCGAGTGGGGGTGGGATCGCGAAACATTTCTTACCCAGACTTGCCTTAAGGCTGGGCTGCCGCCCAAAGCATGGCAGCAGGGAGCGGAATTGCAGGCGTTCACCGCGGAGGTTTTTGGAGACGGGCAAACACGAAGGAATTTAGGGTAACCCTTTGTTCAGTTGCGGGGGTTGGTTTCGAGGTAGCCCTCCTGCGCTCCCCGTTTTCGGGGTTCGGAGAGGGTGAATTCCTGCTCAACGATATCAAAATAAACGAGTTTGACCTGTTTGAGATACGCCCAAGAACTTATCGACAGCACTGAAACGACTATCCCCAGTTTCAGCTGGCTTTGATCCTTGCAATGTTCCTGGGTGTCACGGCTGATTCTTGCCCGACCGGTAGACCTGACGTTTTTGCCAGCGCAAATTTCCCCAACAAGAGGGTTGCAACAATTGTTGTGCATCTGTACCATCGGGCTGCTACATGCGCGCGTCTTCAACCACTTACACGGCCCGAATCCGGCGTTTCCGTTTACCGCGATTGTGCGTGGCCATCATTGGTGCCGAGGCCTCGTCCATCGTCGAACGCGCCGAGTCCCTGGTGCGAGATAACCCCTTTCTGGAGTTCAGGTTAGACTATCTGTCACAGCCCGCCGCAGGGCTTGCCAGACTCAGGACTTTCCTGGAGATGCATCCTGAGGCAACGGTGATTGCCACTTGCAGACGAGCCGTCAATGGGGGAAAGTTTCGAGGCTCGGTCGCAGCTCAACTCAACATTCTATTAAAGGCAGCTGACTGTGGCTTTCAGTTGGTGGACCTGGAGCTGCCAAGTGCTGAGGCTCTGAGATCCGACGATCTTCAGGCATTAAGCAATCGTGTGGGACTCATCATCTCACACCACAATTTCCGGTCGACAAAGAAGCTGGACGAGCAGTTTGCAAGAATGAGCCAATATCCGGCGGACTTCTACAAGGTGGTCTCGACGGCCACCAATCTGTACGACAACGTTGCAATGATGAAGTTTCTCGAGACGCACTCGGGCAAACACGAGCTGGTGGGTCTATGCATGGGAGAGCAGGGAATCATGAGTCGTGTGCTGGGGGTTCGGGCAGGCAGCGTCTTCACCTTCGGAGCGGCGACGCGCGGCGAGGAAACCGGGCCCGGGCAAGCGACAGCGAGCG
>CAZDYZ010000372.1:0-3217 GCA_964509525.1 uncultured Acidobacteriaceae bacterium | reverse complement strand
CATCCAACTGTTGAATCAACATAACTGTAGATAAGAACACCCCCGGCTCGGGCGCCATCGGGCCTCACCGGAATTCGTGAATCTCGCGCCCATTTTTCAGCTTTACGGCGACTTTCTGCGGCGTTAAGCTTGACCTATCGTCACGCTGGGGTGATGTATGCGGACGAAATATAGCGTGGTTCTTGCCTTTGCCACTTTACTAGCTGCCGCCCAACAGCCCGCCGCCAGCAACGCTGTGATTCCCGGCAAGCTGTCAATTCCGGCACAACTGACTAGGACGGTGCGCGCTGATAAGGCTCACCCAGGCGATCCTGTGCAGTTTCGAACCCTGGAAGCCGTCCTGGTGAACAATGAAGTGGTGATGCCGGCAAACTCCTCGCTTCACGGCCACATCTTGGGTGCCAGTCCTAAGCAGGACGGCAAGAATTCCTGGCTGGCGTTGGTGGTGGAACGCGCCGACTGGAAACAACATAGTCTACCCTTGCATGCGTTTGTCGTAGCGCAGATCACCTTCTCGCCGACCAAAGCCCAAAGCGCGGACCTTGGGACTGCCGGAAATACGCTGTCGAATCCACGGCGTGCTTCGCGTCAAAATGCTCGCGAGGCGGCGCGATCTGATCCGAGTCTCTCGAACCTGATCAAGTCACCACAAGACGCGACCGAACCAGACGGGAATCGATTGACCCAGAAGTACCCAACACTGGAGAAGGTTGGTATTCTGCGCGACAAGGACGGCACCACTTATCTGCTCTCATCCAAGTCGAATGTGAAACTGCCGGCGGGAGTGTTGCTTATGCTGGGAAACGAACCCGCTGGAACCTCAGAAACCGGGAACCCCAAGGCTGAGACCAATAGGTCCAGCACGGGACGAACGAACTAGGGATTTTTTGACGCGGCGGGTTTGGCCATCGGCATCTGACTTTGTCGAACATCATCTTACCTCGCAAGCTGATACCTGGTTTCCGAGATGCTACTCGGTGTCATGCGTTTGGGCCTGGGAGTCCCGTTACAGGTTAGTTCACATCAACGCACCAACTCGGCTATCACTCCTTATGTGCCGCAGTCCATGCCACGTTCCAGGCCCTTCATAACCTCTAGCAGCCGGCAACCGCATCCTCAGGGAACCTTCATCACCTGGGGGTACGGGCAGCCCGACGAGTCAAGCAGGACTGTATGCCTGGCAGAGCAGGTGAGAAGCAGGAAGCGGTATAGTTCGATCCACCCCTGCCTGGAAGAGCCGCCATCGTTTCTTCTGGTTGGACAAAACGACAACGGCCTTGTTTTCTCCACAGATCACCCGCCCAAGAGGTACGCGCTCAGGTCGTAGAGAACCAGATCTCCGCCCCCAGATGTCTGTAAGACAAGCTGGGTGATAGTGCCCCACGAAGACGGGAAGTTCAGGGTCTGCATCTGGGTGCTCAGGATATAGAAGGAGGAACCCACATACTGGCCATTGTTATACGCGATGACGGTTACGTTGGTAGGTCCAAAGCCCCCTGCGACGGTTGCGCTCACAACCTGGAAACCAGTCGGACCACCCGGCGAGCTAATGGTGCCAAAGCATTCCTCCTGCAACAGGCGACAAACTTTCCCGCCCACGAAGGCTACGTCCCTGCCAACTGGCCCATCCTTGTAGCCGGGACCGGCGCCGGACCATAGGCCCGGGTCCACAAAAAAAATGTTGCTCCATTTGAGCTGGCCGTAGCCGTCGGGCATCAAGGTTGGCGAGTTCACCAGGGGGAGGTTATTGAAGTTGAGGTTTTCCTGGGCGGAGGCACCTATCCCCAGGACGAGAATGCAAGCAAGCAATACCAGGGTCTTTTTCATTGGATTTTCCTTTTCTCTTCGAATTCGAAAGTTCGGGTCCTAAAATGCCGGTGTGAATGACAAAGCCAATACAGAATGCGCCGAGTGTGCCCCAGGCTCCTTTTCGCGAGCAATGCACTGGCAGTCATTTGCGGGTCAAATTGCGGGTCAGATGAACAAGCGAGAGATTCCGACCGGACCTTCGGTTGTTAACTGGCAACCGGTCTCACACCATATGTGTGAGAAATCTCCAAAATGCTTTCCGATCTCGCTCAATGGACCTTTTGTGCACGTAGTTCGCGGCCGGAATTCAGAATCTTTGGCGCGCTCTTAACATGCTGCAAGACTCCCATGACCTTTGTTGCTTTTTGGAGCCTTTCGGCTACGACCAGGGATTTTGCAAGATTGGTGCCAGCCGGAACGGGATGAAGAGCATTTCAGCTTGTCCTTGTATTTGCAACTACATACAGCGCAGCGAGCTAATTTCAAGTGAGTCGCTCGCGTGATTCTTGAACTCATGTATCTATCCCGATAGATATTGCAGCTATCTGTTCGGCTAGCTCCTCTGGGAACAACAACATAGCGGGCATCGTTAGGGGTGAACGCCGTACACGGCTAGATGCCCACCCAACGCACCCCTTCCTTTGGCTGGGGAGCGGGTCTTAAGGTTGCATGTGTATGCAAGGCCAGCACAAAGTCTCAGCGCTTTCATTTAGGCGGCATCTCGCTCCCGGGAAAGACGGCACCTAGTGAGAATATGTTTCTGATAGCGAATAAAAAGTGAACACCATACGCTTCTTGTCTGGATAAAGACGAAACGAGCGCTGAGGGCCGTCCGATAGGTGTGGATTCCGGAAATTGGCACGCGAATTCCGGAACCCACAGGTCGGTCCGTGATGCTGAAGAGGAAGACGTGCTCTACTGCAAGACCGAGCCTGAGGACAGAAACTCCAGTCCACGCTAAGGTAGGGAGGGTCTGGAAGATCGTGAAGAAATCGATGGCGTCTATCGCTTAAGGGCTAAACCTAGTCACTCCGCATAACTCTCTGCCCCGGTTTGCTTACAGGAGTAGGCGTCGGGCAATTCGCTGGTTCCAAAGCCAGTCCATAAGGAAAAGGTCGTGACAACTCATGCAAGTGGAACGTTGGAAGCAAAGTTGATTCCGCCGGCGACCGAAGACAAGACCGATAATGCAAGCCTCAGCAGAATGCCGATGTTCCGCCCCAGCTGGAAATGGAGAAGCGTTCCTCCGTTTAAGATAGCGGAGAGAACGTATGCGGAAAGAACGGAAACATTACAGCGCAGCAGAGAAGGTGGCCATTCTGAGACGGCATCTTTTAGATAAGGTGCCAGTCCCCGATGTGTGTGAGGAAGTGGGCCTGCGGCCGACGGTGTTCTACCGCTGGCAGAA
>CAZDYZ010000371.1:0-2581 GCA_964509525.1 uncultured Acidobacteriaceae bacterium | reverse complement strand
GACGCCGAACGGCCACGACATCTACGGCGATCGTGCCCGCGGCTGGAATCGTGCCGGCGCCTAGCGTCGATGGAGTGCCGTTATCAGCTTGCGCGACTGTAGCGGCGGCGCCGAAGCTCATGGATGTCGCGCTTGAGCTTGCGCAGGTAGCCGAAATAAAGCGTTCCGGCCACCGCCCATGAGAGGCCGGCGACGGCGTAAATCGTAATGTCCGCCCCATGCCAGATGTTGCCGATGAGGGCGCAGGTCGCGCCCCACGCCAGCGCAATGATGACCGCCCCGGCCGCGGCAGCAATGTGGTTGCCAGTGAAGGTGTAGTCGCCAATAGTGATGCCGTGCAGTGAATAGTTGACGTTGTACGGACTCGTGCTCCAGATTGCGGTGCCCGCTCCAATGATGATCATGTTGACGGCGAAGGTGGAAAGCAAGCTTGCCAACTGTGGCCGCTCAATGACCCAGTGCACGGCAGTCCAGTAGATGATGAGGCCCAGAACCAAACCGGCCACGATGACAGGTAGCAGCAAGACGTACGCGTTCACCGGAAAGGCGGAAAACAGCAGGTACATTCCAAACATTCCCAGTACAGTGACCGCCCCGTGGGTGAGATTGATGACATCCATCACTCCCCAGATCAAACTCAGACCCATGGCCGCCAGCCCGTACACCGAGCCGATGAGCAGGCCATCAATCATGGAAGCTAGGATTCCGGACATGTCTCTCCCTGCACGCCAGATGCGCAGTCTTCGCCATTTTTGCCTGCATGCCCCGTTAACGAATCGGATATACCAGGCTTGCGCTCTTCGCTGCCAGCGGCCAGACCACCTGCTTTGTCAACTTGCCTGATTTGTCCTTCTGCCACTGCGCTAGGACCATGGCGTGGCCCACTTGCAGACCATGGTCCTTGGCGTCGGTAGAAAACTTCGTCCGCCCGTAGAACGTCGTGATATCGGTCTTATTCAGTACATCCGCCACCTTGGCCGTATCCGTACTGCCCGCCTGTTCGATGGCACGCTGGAGCACCAGGCCGGCCGCATATCCACCTGCTGATTCGTAGCTGGGCTCAGAGTTGTACTTCGCCTTGTACGATTTCGCAAAATCAGTGCCACTAGGCCCGTACTGTGCTGTTAGTGTTACCTGTGGTTCCCATTGCGAGGGCACGCTCACGCCGACACCCGCATCACCCAGCTCGGGCCATTTGTCGCTGTCGGGCGCTACCAGCAAGGTGATCATTTTCAACGGCACTTTGTGCTCATAGAGTTGCTTCGCCAGCGTGGAGCCATCGGCATAGTGGCCACCGCCCAGCACCACTGTTGCTTTTGAGGCGATCACTTTGTCGATGAGAGCGCTGAAGTCCGTCGTATTAGGCGCGTAGCGCTCGCTGAAAACCACATTTACTCCAATCTGCTTGGCATAGGCCGTGGCTGGGTCAACAACCGAGTTTGAGAAGGAGGCGTCTTCGTAGACAAATGCGACTGTCGCCTTGGGATCCTTGGCTTTTAGTGCGTCCAGGGCCCCTTTTAGGTATTCACTTCCCGGGGCGAACATCTGGAAGAGGTAGTGATTTCCTAGGGTGTAGGTCTTGCCCTCCGCCGCGCCCGTCGTGAGCATGATTTTGCCGTCCTGCTCGGTCACAATCGCGGCCGTTGCGGTCAAACTGGAGGAATAGGGGCTGAACAGGAAATCCGCATTGTCCTGCAGGATCATGCGCGAGTAAAGCTGTTGCACCCGCTTGACGTTGGATTCGTCATCATAGCTGACGAACTGGATTTTGTAGCTCTTGCCGCCGGCCTTGATGCCGCCGGCTCCGTTCACCTGGTCACGCCACAGCTCAAACCCGCGGTACTGCTCCAGCGAGTCCACATTGAGCGCGCCGGTCTTGGAAACGGTGAATCCCACAGTGATGTTTTGGGCGAAACCGGAGGCGACGAGAAGGGTGAGGAGAATGGCCACGATAAGGCTCAGTCGTTTCACGATGCACCTTCGCTAAAAGGTTGTGCTGCCAGCAAATAGCAGCGCTGCCATGTCAGCGTACGGCGGCGGCTCAGCGCAACCTATGACTGAAGTCACTTCGGCCTGTGATTTTGCTCACAGTCTGTTGGCAGGAAAGCGCAAGAAGCCGTTGGGAGAGGCCAAAAATTTCGGAACTCACTCGAAGGCGAAGCGGAAATACCATCGATCCGCACCTCAGAGGAAAACCCTGAGGCGAAACCTGGTGAACGCGTTCTGACAAAACTTTACGATCGCTTTACCAGACTTTACCGTTAACGACCGCGTTCCGGGTTTCTACCAACGACAGACAGATTGTCGAGGAGGAATTCAAAATGAAGAGCAGTTCTTGGATGTTTGCAGTGGCGCTGCTGGCAGTGGTGCTCTGTGGGGCGATGATGATCAGCTATGCGCAGCAAACGGACAACACCAATCCCAAACCGGCATGGGCCGGCCATCACCATGGCGAGCACATGGCTTATCTGGCCAAGGCACTGAACCTGACTGACGCTCAGAAGGATCAGGTCAAGTCGATTATGCAGGGCAACCGAACCAACACGCGTCCTCTGATGCAGCAAATGGCGCAGAACCGGCT
>CAZDYZ010000370.1:0-3002 GCA_964509525.1 uncultured Acidobacteriaceae bacterium | reverse complement strand
GGACATATCTTCAATCTCGGCCACGGTATTCTTCCGCACACCCCGGTTGACAATGTGAAAAACCTCGCGCAGTTTGTGCACGAGTTCAGCTCTTCTGCCGCCACCATAGCGAGGTCGCAATGAGCAAAGATGCTGTGCTTCTGATCGCTCACGGCAGCCCGGAGAAGGTCGAGGAAATTCCCCAGTTCCTGACGAACATCTCGCGTGGACGAGCGATGTCGGAAGCTGTAGTACGAGAGGTGCAGCATCGCTACGCCCGGGTTGGCGGCTCGCCGCTCACCCGCATCACCCGTCAGCAGGCGAACGGCGTGGCTCATGAGCTGGGCGTGCCGGCCTACGTAGGCATGCGCAACTGGCATCCGTTTCTGGCCGATACGTTGCACAAAATGACCCAGGAGGGAGTGGAGCGTGCAGTTGCAATCTGCCTTGCACCGCACAATTCGCAGACCAGCGTTGGACTTTATAAACAGGCGCTGTTCGGAAAACCTGTACCATTTGCGATTGACTTCGTGGAAGAGTGGCACGACCATCCTTTGCTGATCGAAGCCTTTGCGGAGAGGCTGAGTGCCGGCTGGTCGCAAGCCTGCACCGATCACGGCGCGCTACTACCAGTTCTGTTTACAGCCCACAGCGTTCCCCAGCGCACCATCACTGAAGGCGATCCCTACGAGGAGCAGACGCGGGAGACAGCGGCGTTGGTGGGAGCGAGGGTGCCCGAGATCGGAGCCTGGCGGTTTGCCTTTCAGAGCCAAGGTATGTCAGGCGGTGAATGGCTTGGCCCCACGGTCGAATGCACCATCACAGGTTTGCGCGACGCAGGTCACAGCGGCGTCTTCGTTCAGCCGATTGGATTTGTCTGTGACCATATCGAAATCCTGTTCGACATCGACGTCCTGTTCCGCGATTTCGCCCGTGAGCGTGGCATGAAGTTGTACCGCGCCGAATCCCTGAATGATTCTCCGCTGTTTGTACGCGCCCTTGCCCAACTGGCACGAGAACGACTCGGCTCATCCACTTCCAAGTGCACGGCCGGGGTTCCCTCGGAGAAGATTTCATGACGAGTACGACCGCATGGTGAAGCGGATAGCGATTGTCGGGGGAGGCATTTCCGGGCTGACCGCGGCGTTTTATCTGGAGAAGGCTCGCGCCTCTGGAGCGGAGCTGGAATGTACGCTTTTCGAAAGCGGCCAGCAGCTCGGCGGCTCGCTGTCCTCCGATCGCGTCGAGGGTTGCCTGGTGGAGGCCGGGCCTGATTCCTTCCTCACTGAAAAACCATGGGCGCTAACCCTTTGCCAGGATCTTGGCATCGCGGACCAACTCATCGGTTCCAACGATCGCCAACGCAAGACCTATATCTTTGTCAAAGGCCAGCTTGTTGTCATGCCGGAAGGCCTCATGTTCCTGGTGCCCACCAAACTGGTGCCAACAGCTTTATCACCACTGTTCTCCTGGACAACAAAAATCCGCATGGCGCGGGAGCTGCTTCATCCACCACGTGCGATGCACGACGATGAAACCGTTGCCGAACTCGTGGAACGCCACTTTGGAGCGGAAGTTGTGGACCGGCTTGCCGATCCGCTGCTCTCGGGGGTTTACGGAGGGGATGCATCAAAGCTCAGCGCACGCGCCGTGCTGCCGCGCTTCGTTGAAATGGAAGAAAAATACGGCAGTCTGAGCCGAGCCATGCTGGCTGCGCACAGAAAGATGCTGGCCACTCGCAAACATCCGGCGCCTCCGTTGTTTACCTCCTTGCTGGACGGCATGCAACAGATGGTCGATGCCATAGTCCAGCGGCTGGATCCGGCCCGTCTCCGTTTGCGTACCCACATTCGGCGGGTTTATCCGGAGGATGGTGGATGGCGCGTTGCCACCGAACTGAATGGTGACCAGCGCTTCGACGCGGTCATCCTCGCCACACCGGCGAATGTGGCGGGGATTTTGCTCGATGGCGTGGACCGTGGCCTGGCACGCAACCTAATGGGCATCACTTACAGCTCGTCAGTCACGGTCACCCTTGGCTACTATAGGGATCAGATCAAAGGATTGCCGCCTGGCTTTGGCTTCCTGGTGCCGCGCAGCGAAGGTATGCGTATGCTGGCCTGCACCTTCGTCCATAACAAATTCCCGCATCGGGCGCCGGAGGGTAAAGGCATCCTCCGCTGCTTCCTCGGGGGTGCGCGCGACGAGGCCGTGCTTGGCCTCACGGATGATGAAATTCTGGACACAGTGCATCGCGAGCTGCGCGATGTTCTGCAACTTGGGGCCCGGCCGATATTCGCGCGAGTTTACCGTTGGCGGGGAGCCATGGCGCAGTACGAGCCCGGTCACATCGCGCGAGTAGAACGGATCGAAAAACGCGTGGCGGAGCTTCCCGGGCTGGCTCTTGCCGGCAATGCCTATCACGGGATTGGCGTACCTGATTGCATCCGCGCCGGCATGCTAGCCGCCAATGCACTGGCGCCCGCACCAGTCGAAGCGCTGTCGTCCCGGTAAGGCTAAAATTCCCAATTGCCTGGGGGCAGTCTTTCCGCTGGTAAATCTTTCATTTTTCCGCCAGGAGTACGGACAAAACCGGCGCGAAGGTGCATTCTCAAGATGGTTACCTGCCGGACGGACGGGGGTGAGAGGTGAGCATGTCAATCGGCCGCTGGCGAGCGGGAAGTCGTGTAACCTGATGGTGAAACAATCCTTCAACCTGCATTGAAGGCCTTGAATCCTAGACTAATCTCAGCGCTTTAGCGCGATCGAGACGATTGGTTAACAATTACGTGGCGGCTGCAGCCTGGTTCATAAGCCGGTTTTTCATGCATCGCTGAAGCGCTGCGCCACCCTGATTCAGCAGTTCCAATACTTGTTCCACAGGAGCACTGCATGCCAGACCTGCGTCGAGGACTTATTATCGTCAATACCGGTCCGGGCAAGGGCAAAACCACTGCCGCCATGGGCACTGCGTTGCGAGCCGTGGGCAACGGGATGAAAGTGCTGATGCTGCAGTTCCTGAA
>CAZDYZ010000369.1:0-4618 GCA_964509525.1 uncultured Acidobacteriaceae bacterium | reverse complement strand
GCCGTAGTCGATTAGCTCGGCGTCGCAATCCATCGCGGCACGGAAGAAAACCTCGCCGGGCAAAAATAGCACAACGAATTCGGGCGTACATGGCAATTGGGCCCAATATGCTTTGGCGCCAAGGCTGTCAATGTGATGTCGGAGCTGCCTTGTGTGGTCAGCGAGGCGAGCGTTGCGGGTGGCCTCGTCCTGCGCTTCCATGGCCGCGAGATAGGCCGTAAGTGGCGCTTTCGCATCCACAACAATCTGTTTTTCCCCTGGCAAGTGCACGATGACATCTGGACGAAAGTGCCGCTCGTGGCCGCTGATGGATTCCTGCTCGATGAAATCGCAACGTTCGAGCATGCCCGCTAATTCGAGTACGCGATGCAGTTGGAGCTCACCCCAGCGACCACGAGCCTGCGGCTCGCGGAGCGCCTTCACCAAGTTACCGGTTTCCGCTTGGAGATCTTTTTGGGTAGCCACGAGAGACGCCACTTGTGACGTCAGCGCACCGTAAGCTTGCGCGCGTACTTTCTCCAGTTCTCTGACGTGGTCGTTCACTTGCTTCAGCGACTCAGCGATCGGCTTCACCATCGTTTCAACTTCTTTCTCGCGCAGGTCAAGCTCACCCTTCGCTTCTGACTGATACTTCTCCAGAGCAGTTTTGGCCAAATTCAGGAAGTGCGCATTGTTTTTTTCGAGCGCGGAACTCGCCAAAGCCTGAAAACTATTTTCCAGTTGCGCTCGTGCTGCAGATAGTAGACGAAGCTTTTCGTTCGTGCTTTCGCGTTCGGCAGCAAGTGTAGCGTCAAGCGACGCCTTGGCGGTGAGCAAAGCTGAGATCTCGCCTTGCTTAAGTGAACAATCTGCCTTGAGAACAGCGATGTCCTGTTCGAGCTCGCTTTTGCGGTCGGTCAGCGCGGCAATCTTTGACCGCGTAGCCAGCGCGACGAAGGCTGCGCTGGCGACGACACCGACTAGAGTGAGGAGAATCACTATTAGAATATTCATCCATGGGTTCTCGAGCCAACGTTGTATTGTATGTTGGCCGTGTTACGAACGGAAGCACGGAATCTCATCTCTAGTGCCTAACAGGATGCTCTCCTACAAAACACCTTGGGCTCGTACCTCGGCGCTGATTCCGCTTTTGCTGTCGGCGCTGGTGATCACCTCGTTCGCGGAGGACCAGTTCGACTCTAGCGGGGAAAAGCAGCTGGTCGAGCTTATCAACCAGGAGCGGGCTCGCGAAGGATTGCCGCCGCTGCAGCCGGATGAACGGCTAATGGACGCCGCACGCAAGCACGACCGGCTGATGGTAAAGTACCACGCGCTCTCGCACCAGTTTGACGGCGAGGTGCCACTCCAGATGCGAGTCGCGGATGAAAATTTGCGCTCTGACCGGCAGGCCGAAAATGTTGCCCTTGAGATGGACATTGCTGGCGCTCATGCGATCTTGATGAACTCGGCGCCACATCGCGCGAACATCCTCAATTCTAGATACAACGCCGTCGGGGTCGCGGTGATGCAAAGCGGTGATCGGCTGTATGTCACTGAGGACTTTGCACATCGCTTGCCCGACTATTCCGAGCTTGAAGCTGATTCAGTTGTGCAGGAAGCAATCACGAAATATGCGACCTCACAGGGATTCCCGGTCCCCGTTCGCAAGCCACACCCGGCGCTGCGCCAAATGGCCTGTAATATGGCCCTGGTCGACGCTCTAGACACCGATACACCACGACACGTTGAGGGTGTTCGTCGGGCTGTGGCCTGGACCGCCACCAACCTGGAGCAACTTCCGGAAGTCGCGCAGAAGCTACTTGCGCAGCCTTCGAGTTCCGGCTATTCGCTGGAGGTTTGTTTTGCTCGAAGTGTCAGCCACCCCGGAGGAGTGTATTGGATCGTCATGGTCATTTACTGATCGAGTGCGGGCTGGTGGTTGCCTCTATGGTTCCCCGCTGAGTGGCCCATGTGCGGCGATGTGTGACCTCCGTACCAGGTTCAAGAAGACGCGAGAAAACCGTCCGCGTGTCTGTGCTAACCTCCTTCGAGGATGCGAGAAGGACCCATCATCTACGTAGGCACCGCCGGCTGGTCGTACCAAGACTGGGAAGGCATCGTCTATCCGGCGCAAATGAAAAGGTCGCAGCATCCGGTTGAGTACATGGCGCGATACATCGATGTACTCGAGGTCAATACCTCCTTCTATGGCCATATCAAGCCGGAATGGGGCAAACTGTGGTGCCGCAGGGCGCGAGCGGTAAACCCGGATTTCATGTTCACCGCAAAGCTCAATAGGGCGTTCACGCATTCGCCAATTGCGGTGGTCGAGAGCACTTCTGCCCAGACGATACGGGCCACCCCAGAAGACGAACGCCTGGCGAAGGAAGGCCTGGAGTCCATTGCCGCCGAGGACATGTTGGGTGCGCTTCTGGTCCAGTTTCCTGTTTCCTTTAAGAATTCCAACGCGAACCGTGATTACCTCGATGGCTTGATTGAGAAGTTCAAACAGTTTCCGTTGGTAGTGGAGGTGCGCCACAATAGCTGGACTAATCAAGGCACCCTTCGCTACTTCGCGGAAAAGGGAGTCGCGTTTTGCAACATTGATCAGCCGCAACTAGGAAAAGCGCTTGGCCCCTCCGAACATGTTACCGCCCCTCTCGCATATGTGCGCCTGCACGGACGCAATTATGATCAGTGGTTCGACAGCGACTCACGTGACGATCGCTACAACTACCTCTATACCGGGACTGAGCTGGAGGGATGGAAGCTGCGAATTGGCGCCATCGCCGCGAAGGCGCAGAACACCTTCGTCGTTACTAATAATCATTTCGAAGGCAAAGCAGCCGTGAATGCACTGCAGTTGAAGCATATGCTGACCGGATCTGCGGTGAAGGTCCCCGATACGCTGCTAAAAAAATACTGGGAACTAGGAGATATTGCGGAAAAGGGCCCAGCGTAGCCAACACCAGTTACCAGTAGATGGCTTGTCGTCGGAGCGCAACTCGCCCTTTATTCAATCGGCTCAACGGCTATGCGCGGCTCGCTGCGAACTCTCGGGTCCGGCCTCTGCACCAGGATCGTGGCCGACAACACAACAATGATTCCCGCGGTTTGCATCGAGGAAACCAGCTCCCCAAGCATGATTGCAGTTAGCAGAATCGCCCATACCGGTTCGAGACACGCCGTTACGATAGCGCGCGTGGGATCAAGGTGTTGCAACCCCGCGAAGTACAGTGAGAACGGGACTAGCATGGAGCTAATGGAGAACACCACCATGAACAGCCACTGTCCTGCACTGTAATGCTGGGCGAGGATCCTCCACGGAGGATTCAGGATCAGCCAGAAAACGGCGGCGCCGAGAAGAGCGTATAGCAACACCGTCCAGCGGTTGTAGGCCTGCAAAAGATGCTGACCGTAAACGTTGTAGAAGGCGAAGGAGATCGCAGCCATCTCTCCCGCAATTACTCCAAGAACGTTGAAATGCGGTCCCGAAATCGTCAACCAGGGGAACCCACTCTGTGCGCCGATTCCGCCTACCGCCAGGCCACACCCAACGACCGCCAGTATCACACCGCTGATACGACGCACCGTTGGCCGCTGCAGGCGGCGGGCCAGCATGTACAACAACACCCATACCGGGGCAACGTATTGCAGAACAATCGCCAGCGCCACCGTTGTCTTCTCAATAGCGTAGAAATAGAAGAAATTGGACGCGGCAACCCCGAAGATTCCCAGCAGAAAGAACTGCACCAGATAGTTGCCTCGGACCCGCAGTGAAGACCTGCTCTTTAGCAGCAGGATAGGAGCCAGCAGCAGGAGCGAGATTGTGCTACGACTCTGCGCCAAAATAACCGGATCGATGGGGCGCACGGTCTGCGTTTCGCCCAAGAGTCTCCCGGTAAAAACTGCGCGGCCAAGGGCGGCAGACAGTCCCCAGAAGAATGTCGCCGCAGCGATGAAGACATAGCCGCGTACCGCATGAAACTTGCCTGGCGAGCAGCTGGCTGATGCTTTCAGAGCCGAACCATCTCCGACTGACTACTTCAGACAGGAATTGAGAAGAGCTTATTCGGAGTGGGTGGAACGTTCCCTCTCCTCCGCACGCAGTACTCGTTCGAGGGAATATGGGGCGCGTCGCGATTCATGGTGATAACGAACCGTCATCTCGCCCAACAATCCGAGAGCAAGCAACTGTACTCCAGCTACGATGACCACGCCGGCGAACAGTAACAGCGGCCCGTGCTCCTGCATTACATCCCAGTTTGGGTCGAGGATTTTCCGAATCGCCAGCCAGCAACCCACGCTCCCGCCCGACAGCATTGCCAGCATACCCATGCCCCCGAAGAAATGCAGCGGTCGCGACATATACCGGAGCAGAAACCGGATGGTAATAAGGTCGAAGACCACGCGGAAAGTACGCGAGATACCATAGTGTGATTCGCCGCGTTCTCGGTTCACGTTGCGGATAGGGACCTCGCAAATGGTGGCACCGTATGCCGAAGCCAACGCCGGAATGAAGCGATGCAGATCACCGTAAAGCGGCACTTCGCGCACAACGTCCCGGCGATATGCTTTGAAGGTTGTACCGAAATCGTGCAGTTCCACCCCGCTTAACCTGGCCATCAGCCAGTTGGCG
>CAZDYZ010000368.1:0-2902 GCA_964509525.1 uncultured Acidobacteriaceae bacterium | reverse complement strand
CGCAGGTATGAAATTGAGCCGGCCTTGCGCGATTCAGTGTAGATTCTCACCCTACTCCAGCCTTACCTTAAGCCTGACGACCTCCTGCTGAACACCTCTTTCTTTCGATTCACCGTTCGCCGCTGTGGCGACTAGCGTTTGCGTCCACCGCCTCCGCCGCGAGCCGCAGGCGCACTGCGCTGCGCTCCGCCACCCCCGCCATAGCTCTGTTGTCCGCGATTGCTCTCCGCCCGCGTTTGCCCGCCTGCCCCGTATCCGCTAAAAGCGCCCGTCTTGGTACCAGTTGCGGGTCTTTGCCCATAACCGCGCTCCGCAGCCGGCATCGTGTTCGGCCGGTTACCAGCGTTGGGGCGGCTATTGTTGTTGGCGACATTGGTATTGCGGTTGACGTTGTTGATATTGCGGTTCCCGGTATTGATATTATTGTTGCGGTTGGCGTTGTTGATGGTATTCCGGTTGCCAGTGTTGATGTTGATGTTGTTACCGCTAATGTTTGTGTTGCGATTGTAGCTACCCCCGTACGGAGTAGGACGCGGCCGGTTTCCGTAATAGCCGCCATTTCGATAGATGTTGCTGTTCGATACATAAACGTTGCGGTTGTAGACGACAGTCCCACCGTGCCAGCCGCAACCCCAGCTGTTCCATCCCCAACCGCAGCAGCCTCCGCTCATCGCCGCCCCTACCGCCATTCCCACGCCGAAGGAAATGATGCCCGTAGCGACCAGCGCACCCGTGCTGTAGCCGGGTGGATAGTACGGCGCACCGTAAACCACTGTCGGGTTATAGGTCGGCACGTAGACAACCTGCGGATTGGCCGGCTGGATCACGATCACCTGCTGCCCGCTCTGGTTTTCGGTAGTTACAGTCTGTTGGGGCGTAGTTTTCAGATTTCCTGCCGCTTTGGCTTGGGCCCGCAGTCTCTGCACGGCGGCCATTACGTCGGACTGTTGATTGTAGAAGGCGTCCCCCAAGGCAGACGTCCAGGAGAGGTTTTGTGCCATGTTGGACAACACCGAGGGGAACTGGGTCAGGGCTTTCACGCTCGGGTCCCAGGACTGCGCATTGACCTGCTCGGTCCGCTGCGCGTCGTTTAACTGCGAGTTCGCTTGCACCCACGCATTGGCGTTCACGACCTGATCGGGATAAGTCGAAGCTGCCAGAATCTGCGCGACCAGCGCATCGGGATACAGTGCGATGGGAGACACCAGCTCATCTATTTGCGCCGGAGACAAACCGGACTGCGGAGCCTCTTGCATGGCGAAGATAGTCGGGCGGACGGAGAGCGAAGCCCACGCCTGGAAGTCGGCTGGCCAAGTAACAATCAGAAGTCCCCAAGTCAGGACGAGGGCCAGGACCTGCTGCACGCGGATCATTGTGCTCCTATCTATGGCGCCGGGTTCAAACCAGCGCCATTCAAAGTTACATCCATGTGCGCGTGCCTGTACCACGGAGAGGCGGCTCATAACCGAGGCTATGGAATCAGCGACAGGCGATGGATGTGACCGGTGTGTCGATTCTAGCAGAGGACAAGAGGTTCTGTTCTCCTCACTCCCGCCGTTTCCAAGTCATCGAGAGCAAAGGGCGCGAAGGAAACTGCGTGATCGTCGGACGGGGTGGGCCGTACATCCTGTGCCACCGGGACGACACCTTTCGCGTCTTTATCTACGGCTCGCGCGAGGAGAAGATTCGCCGCCTGGTCAAGCTCAAGATGGATAGAGCCGAAGCGACATGCATGGTGGATACCATCGATGCAGAACGCGCCGCCTTCGTCCGCAAGTATTTTGCTGCCGAGTGGCCGAGCCGGCACTTGTACCACATACTGTTGAACACAGACCCGGGCATCGAATACGCCACGGAAACTATCCTGGCGACCATGGAAGCGCTGGAGCGGTATCCCCAAGCAGCCAACCATTCGCAGAACACAGCTCTGGACCTGATCCGCCACTAAGAAGCGAGTGATTCACCTATGCCATAATGCAAGACTCTGGTGAAGCGCTGTGTCGAACCGCTTTCTGCTGTCGACGGTCGCTGCTGCGAATGCCGTTGTCGCGGTGCTGACGTATGCAATTTTGGGATGGAGCTCCACGGGAGCGCACGCGGCGGCTCGGAACACGGCACGCTTTTCGGCGATTTGCTTCGCCATCGCCTTCGCCGGTCCAGCCCTGGTACGCTTCGCCCGATGGTTTCCTTCGGTAGCCACTTTGATTCTGGCCTTTGTCGCGGCGCAAGGCGTTCACTTCGCTGCCGTGATTGCACTGCTGTCAACATTCGAACGCGCACACGTTGCGCACAACCCCCTGCAGACAGCAGTAGCGTTCACCGTAGGCTTTGGACTGGTTTTAACGGCGTCGCTCACTTCTCAACCTCGGTCTGGGCGGTGCTACAGTGCGGCGCGGGCGTTCACGCTATATGCCCTATTCCTCATCTTTACCGTAGCTTTTGCCACCAATCGGGTTAAGCTCTGGCGAGGCCTCTTGGTGTTGTTCATGGCGGCGCTGGTGCTGCGGCTGAGCGGACACTTTCAAGGTCGTGCGCAGGCCGCCTCAGCTCACTAGCAGGCTGCTGAAAACTACACCTAATCAAGATGCTCCAATTTCGCAATTCTGGAAAAGCGGTGGGTTTGCACTGCTTTGTAAACTGTCGCATGGTCAAAAAGGCCCATCAGAGCCAGTTTCATCGCTCGCAAATCGGCCGCGCCCAGAGGTATATCCGCCTCCATCTCGCGGAGCGCATGAGTTTGTCTCGGATCGCCCGCGAGGCAGGGTCGTCGTCCTATCACTTTGCCCGGCTGTTCCAAGCTTATGTCGGAGAGACACCGTTCGAATTCCTTCGGCGTATACGCTTGGTGACGGCACTTCGCATGCTTCAGGAGGATGCCGACGTGAGTGTTACGGAAATCGCG
>CAZDYZ010000367.1:0-3971 GCA_964509525.1 uncultured Acidobacteriaceae bacterium | reverse complement strand
AATGTCGCTTTCCCGACTATTCATAGAGGATGAGGCTTTAATGGAGTGGAAGATCGGTTACTAAAATGCAGGTAAGGAGACGTGGTCATTCGGCACGGTTGGACAGACGTTGTGGTGCGTATGTCGGATGCTATTTGTCTGCTGGTTGTAGACCCCGATCCGGCCGTTTTTGAAGAGCTGCGTCGCGCGCTTGATCGCCTACCGGTTGCTGTACTGTGGGCAGTTGATCTGCCCTCCGGAAAGGCTCGTTGTCAAAATGTTCCGGTCAATGTCGTTTTTCTAGACACCTCGCTGGGAGATCCACACACTCCTCTGCATCAATCGTTTGGGGGCGATCCTGCACTAGATTTTGTTCTCATGGCGGACTCCTCGGCTCATATTTCCAGAGAGGAGGCCATCGCGAGAGGGGCCACTGACATTCTCTCTAAACCCTTGGATCCAACCAAAGTGCGCGATGTAGCCTCCGGCTTCGTTACGCAAGCGCAAACGCGACGCCATACCAAAGAGCTAGATGACGAACTGCTGGGAGCATATCAGTTCGAGGGCATAGTCGGTCGCAGCCCGGCAATGCTTGAGGTTTTCTCAAAGGTACGACGACTCGCACCCCTTTTTCAAACAGCGCTGATAACCGGGCCAACAGGCACCGGGAAAGAGCTGGTCGCGAAAGCGCTGCACCACCTCAGCCCACGTTCGCAGACGAAGTTTGTGCCTTGCAATTGTTCTGCGCTGGTGGACACTCTGCTGGAAAGTCAGCTGTTCGGACATGTAAAAGGGGCCTTCACGGGAGCGTCGCAGGACAAGGCCGGTCTGTTTGAATACGCCAATCACGGGACGCTGTTTCTGGATGAAATTGGCGAGTTGCCGATGGCAGCACAAGCGAAACTGTTACGAGTTCTACAAAGCAGAGAGTTACAGCGTGTTGGTTCGCCAATAACCCAGATGGTGGATGTGCATGTTATCGCTGCTACCAACCGCGACTTGCGGAAACTGGTATTCGAGAGCAAGTTTCGGGAGGACTTGTTCTACCGGCTTTCCATCGTCGAGATTCACCTCTCGCCGTTGATGGACCGTAAAGAGGATTTGCCTCTATTGCAGCGCCACTTTCTGCATCTGTACGCTACGCGCTACGGTAAACGGATTCGAGGTTTTTCACAACGAGCCCAGCTCTTGATGGCTCAGTATCCATGGCCCGGCAACGTGCGCGAGTTGGAAAATGTCGTGGGTAACGCCTGCATGATGGCTCAGAGCGAAGTGCTGGTGGAATCCGATCTCCCAGAAAGTATCCGTGAGCACAGGAAGAGACCTGAGATCGCCGATCCTGGTTTGATTACGTTCGACGAACTTCAGGCTCGCCATCTACAATATGTTCTCGGGCGAGTTGAAGGGAATAAAGTAAGAGCAGCAGAGATCCTGGGCGTTAGCAGAGCGACTATATATGAGATGCTTGCCCGTCGGGGAGGAAGGGCTCAATCTAGAGGAACTTCCGCGATGTGATTCTCCGTTGATTGTAGCTCCAATTTCGAATCGATCAAGACTTCAGCACCGTTTATTGAGACACAGCATCATCCCCGCATAAAGAACTCCCGCCCATTCGACTCAATTTCATCGATTTGTGATATCAAGTCAGAATGAATACGTTTCCCACGCCCCGTTCTAAGAGCGAGTGAGACGATTTGTATGGAATTCATACACATTTCCAGCAGTTATCCAGATCACCAAACTATCTATCTTACGACCTCGAATATAACTGGCGTCGTTTGAAATAGATAGTTCAGCAGATTATTAAGGCGCACTAATTGCTCTCATGTCTCCAACGTATCCGGCACAACTGGGACTGCCGGATGAAAAATCGACGTGTTCCTAAGTCACAACACATGATGACGCAGGAACCAAAGCTGTTGTCTATGAGCCTCATCGTGTACGTCGTCAGATGGAGCCTTGTTGTGGATCTCTTTTAGTGGAGTAAGTCGATGACTCGATATCAGACGTGGAGAGCTACTCACACATTAGCCTGCCTCGCCGTTAGTGTTGTTTGGAGTGCCGTTAGCTCGCAGGCTGCCACCGCCGCCCAACCACGTGTTGGTCAAGGGCTTGCCTTTGTATACGCACCGTCCAAAGAGATTACACTCGTCGGTACGGTCAAAGGTCTTGTCTCTCCGCCGATCCCCGTCAAGCCGTTTGGATTACACCTGCTCATCAACAGTGGGGGAAAGGTAGTCGATGCTCATCTTGGCCCCTATCTTCCGAACGAAGATCGGGCGGGTTTGCAGGTCGGCCAATTGGTTCAAATCGTCGGTGCTGAAGAGAACATTCACGGCAAAAAAGTGCTTCTCGCAAGGCAGTTAATTTTCAATGGTCGCTTGGTGAATGTCCGCAACGGGCGTGGCTTCCTCATTCGCAGCTCTAGTTTGTCGCAAAAAACTTGCAAAAGTGCACTTGCCCTAAGTAAGGGAGAGACAAAATGAAGGTCCGCTGCTTTGCGCTCCTTGTGATCATCGCCAGCATAGCGGGTCTACTCGCGGGGTGTCAGGGCTTAAGTTCAGCTCCGTCCACTCCAGCAATCTCCGTGGCTTTCACACCAGGCTTTGGTCCGCTTGCTTCGATGAGCAGCGGCACAGTCGCCAGTCTTGCTGCAACGGTCACAAACGATTCAAAGAATCTGGGCGTCGCGTGGTCGGTCGCGTGCGGCAGCGTGTCGTGCGGTAACCTTAATCCAGCCTCAACCGCTAGCACGGTACCCACGCAGTTCACCGCTCCCTCTACCGTTCCCACTGGAGGCACTGTCACAATCACAGCCACGTCAGTCGCCGACAGCACTAAATCTGTTTCGGCCACGATCACGATTACTCAGGGTTCTGCGATCTCCGTGGCTTTCACACCCGGCTTTGGTCCACCTGCGTCCATGAGCGTTAGCACAGTTGCCAGCCTTGCCGCAACCGTTACAAACGACTCAAAGAATTTGGGCGTCGCGTGGTCGGTCACGTGCGGAAGCGTGTCGTGCGGCAACTTTAATCCCGCTTCAACCCCGAGCACCGTCAGTACGCAGTTTACGGCTCCCTCTACCGTTCCCACTGGAGGCACTGTCACAATCACAGCCACGTCAGTCGCCGATAACACTAAATCCGTTTCGGCCACGATCACGATTACTCAGGCCGCGATCACTGTGACCATTCTTAATCCGCCCGAAAGTATGACAGAAAACTCGGCCGCTCCTTTCACCACAGTCGTCACCAACGATCCACAAAACGCTGGTGTTAATTGGAGCGTCAACTGTGAGAACGCCCCTTGTGGGTCGTTCATTACTGCAAACCCCGTGTTGAGCGGTTCTCCCGCCACGTATCAGGCTCCGCCAAGCCTCAACACTGTGACTTTGACAGCAACCTCGGTCACGGACAACACCAAGTCCGCGACTGCTACTGTGAACATTTCACAGACTCTGTCCGACGGCACCTATGTTTTCCACTTGGCTGGCACAGATTCCAGCTCTGCGAACGGCGAATCTAAGTACTACGTCGCTGGTGCTTTTACTGTCTCTGGAGGACTCATTACCGGAGGCGAGCAGGACTTTGAAGATTATGACGATTCGCTGACAGACACAATTAATCCCAACACGAGCAGCCTTACCTATACGGCAGACGGCAACTTGCAGATCATTTTCGACACGGGTGATCCCGATCTCGGAGTCAACGGTGTTGAAACTCTCAAGGCGTCCGTCATCACTAATACACGCGCGCTCATCGCAGAATACGACACGTCCGCGACTGGTACGGGCACTCTGGATGGGCAAACCAGCCAAGGCGCTCCCAGCGGTGGCTACGCATTTTTTGCCACCGGGATCGATCATGATAGCCTCCCCATGGCGTTCGGAGGCATTCTCAACATTGATGGACCTGGATCGATCTCCGGCAACGGCAGCGTTTTCGACCTGAATGACGCATTCTCTCAGGGACTTGCCCAGAATCAAAGCTTCT